>JAQUXV010000235.1 GCA_028692205.1 Eubacteriales bacterium | reverse complement strand
GGAAACGCGGCGGAACGTATCCTCGATATTGCCATCCAGTTTGCCCGCGGGCTGCATTACGCCCATGAGCAGGGGCTTATCCATCAGGATGTCAAACCGGATAACCTGCTTTTGACAAAGGATTGGGACGCTAAGGTGGCGGATTTCGGTATCGCCAGAGCGCGCGCCATGCTGACCGTACTCGATGCGGATATTCCGACCGATGCTTCGATGTACTCTGCCTACGGCGGATGTACCGCTGCCTACTGCTCGATGGAGCAGCAAAACAGAAAGAAGCTCACCCGGCGCACAGATATTTATTCCTGGGCGGTATCGGTGATGGAAATGTACCTTGGGGGCCGCCGCTGGCAAAACGGCGTGATCGCCGGTGCGGCGTGCGAGGAGGAATATTTTCCAAACGCAAAGGTTCCGATCCCACAAAAGATGCAAGAGCTGCTTAAAGAGTGCTTTCGCACAGAGGAAGCCCAGCGCCCGCATGATTTTGCGGTGGTTGAGCAGCGGATGACCCTAATATACAAGCACGTAACAGGCAAAAACTATGACCGCATTTTGCCTAAAATGGCTGTAGATATTGCGGACAGTCTCAATAACCGTGCGCTAAGCTTTCTTGATCTCGGTAAACCTGAGGAAGCGGAGAAATGCTGGAATAAAGCTCTTCGATTCAATCCAAACCATTCGGATTCGGTCTATAATAACGCAGTTTATTTATGGCACAGCGGCAGAATAAGCGGCGAAAGAGCGTTGTCGTTTGTACGTATGGATTTTGAAAACCATATGGGCAACCCACACTCATCTTTGCTTTTGGGCAAGGTCAGTATGGAGCTTGGTGATACATTTAATGCAATGGGCAGTTTTGCGAGAGCGTTATGTGAAGCAGGAGTTGAGGTGCTCATACAAAAGATAATGTCATCGGACTATGAGTACTCTTGTGACTTTGTCCTCAGCAAAATTGTTGACTATCAGGCATATGCGCGGCTTATGGAAAAGTATGAACAGGCAGAAAGCGATATACGCAAGCTGCTTGAGTCAGGCAACATGGACGAGGCGTTCTTGCAACTCAATATTATCTCGTATGATAAGGAGCTTGAAGGGTTTGGAGCATCTCCTCAACGCATACGGCTGAGTGAGGAGCTCGGACGGTACGGATATATTTTTTGGGTGGCCGCTACATGGCCGGTCAGGCAGATTTGCCGAGGGAATCACTGTAGCATTGGCTTCAACAAGTCCGGAAACGGCATATTTGTTGATAGTACGCTTTATAGCATCGAGACGGGTGAAAGCCTTGGGCATTATGAAACATCGGCAGAAGACGCCTGTTCCAAACCTTATTTTAATGATCTGTCTTTTAATAATGGCACCGTTAATAAAGCAGTTATGACTTATGATGGCAAATATATTTTTGCAATGTATAATACAGCCGTAAAACAATGGGATGCGGCGGAAAACAGAGTAATAAAAATATTTGAGGGACAGACCGAGATCAGGGATTTTTGTATCAATACGCATTATGACCGATTGGTGCTGGCTTGCGGGAAGGACGGAATTGTCTCCTTTGATGTAAAAACAGGACAGAAGCATGTTCACAGGGATATGAAGTACGAGAATGCAGGAAAAGGGAACCCTTATTCAGGCTGCGTATGCTTTATGCCAAACGACCAGTACATCCTCTCAGGCTCAGATGACATATTAATGTTTTGGAATATTGATGATAATCGGACTATGGGTATCATCCCATGTGAAAGCACAATCACATTAATGGATATCAGCGCCGACGGAAAGTATATTGCCGTATTGACGGACATTGGAGCAGAGCTTTGGCGTTGCGACTATAACTATAAATTTCCCGGATGGCAGGATTTGCATGATTTGTCGGGACGTGTGCAGCCATATATGGAAAAATTCCTGATGCAGCACTCCGATTATACCGATGATGATTTCCGTTCCATATTGCTTCCATCGCTACAAAAGCGCGGCTTTGGTTGGATTAAACCGGATAGTATTAAAAACGAGCTTGACAGGCTTAAAAATCAAACGCAGAAAACTGGTCGGGTCGTTAAAAATGAAATAGCAGCCGTCCCAGCCGTAACAATGTTTGAGCATGGATTTAAAATCAGCAATGGGCTATTGTTCGGCTATTCTGCTGATACTGCGGATCTTGTGATACCTAGCGGTGTTATTACAATAGGACGCAGGGTGTTTGAAAGTGACAAGATACTTCGTTCAGTTACGATCCCTGAAGGAGTGACAGTCATTGATGAGCGTGCATTCAAGGGATGTATAAATCTTGTGAATATCAACTTACCCCAATCACTGCAAAGAATTGGAAACAAGGCATTTGCAGGATGTTTCAATCTTTCAGGTGTTGCATTGCCGGATGGTGTTTTGATAGACGAGGGAGCCTTTGATTAAATCCACTTTTATTATATAGGAGGTACTTAAAGTGTTTTTTAACAAATCAAAAAAGGACAAACAGGATGAACCTGAGCTAATCCGTCTTTACGTGATTTCACGAGACAATATAAAACTCAACGATGCGCAGGTGATTGTGGCATTCGCAAGCATGGATTATCCCATACTGTCTTCAAAGGAAGTCCCGCTTGTGTGGTCTTCAGCCTATCCAGATGAGATATTCGGGAAGCATTCGCTTCTTACGCTTCTTTTGGCTTATGCAAAGAAAAATGAGGGAAGTCAATATTTGAACAACGAGAGCAAAGTAATGCAAGTAACTGGCACTTACGATGGCTATGATTATTTGATTCTGGCACTTAAGAAGTCCTGATATGAGAAAATTTATGTAGCCTGATTTGGAGGAAATAGAACATGGATTCATCCATCACCATGCAATTTGTCATGATGCGTGCGCAGGCTGAGCTTGCGGCGAGCCATGGCTTGGAGCTTGCAGTAGAGCATGTTTTTTTGGGCATTTTAAAGCTTTCCGAGCTTCAGCCCGAAGATATCACACCAAAAGAGAAATACCATGGCGGGATCAAAGAGGATATTCGCCAGGTACGCGCGTTGCTGTCGGAGTCCGGTATCGATTCGTCACGCGCACGGAGCCAATTGCGCGGGATGCTGCGCAGCTATCGCTCTCCTGAAAACAGGGATGTCAAGGCCGAGATGACGTCCATGCTGAATACGGCAGCGCAGGTGGCAGCCGCCATGAGTTCAGAGGAACTGACCGCCGCCATGGCGCTCACGGTGCTGCTGAATGACCCAATTGGCGTCATCGGTGAGGTTGTTCCCAAAAGTGGGAACAAGGCCGTGCTGCAAAACGGCGAACCGGCGGAGGCGGTCGCTGTCCCGATGCCGAAAAGCAAAGAACAAGCGCCCGAAGCAACTTCGGAAATGGGACTTGGCTTCTTGCCGGAGCTGACGGCACGCATTCGTACCATGCGCTCCAAGCTGCTCTCCACTGTTTGTGGGCAGGACCATGTGGTCCATGCCTTTGCGGAAGGCATGTTCAGCGCCGAGGTGCTGGCGGCAAGCGACGAAAAGCGCAAGCGCCCACGGGCTATCTTTGTTTTCGCGGGGCCTCCGGGTGTCGGAAAGACCTTCCTTGCCGAACAGGCGGCGGAAGCGCTCAGCATTCCCTGTAAACGGTTCGATATGTCCAGTTTTTCCGATCATCAGTCGTATATGAACCTCATCGGCTTTGAGCGTAGCTATCAGGGAGCAAAACCGGGTACGCTGACCGGCTTTGTCAAACAGCACCCGCACAGCATTCTGCTGTTTGACGAGATTGAAAAAGCGCACCTGAACACCATCAACCTGTTTTTACAGATACTCGACGCTGGCAGACTGGCCGACAAGTATATGGATGAGGATGTCTCCTTTAAGGATACCATCATCATTTTTACCTCCAATGCGGGACGTTCTCTCTATGAGGGCGACGCAAAGCAAAACGCTGCGGGAATTCCGCGCAAAACACTACTGAACGCACTGGAAACCGAGAAAAACCCGCAGACAGGGCAACCCTTCTTCCCCGCCGCCATTACCTCCCGCATGGCGACGGGCTGGCCTCTTTTGTTCAATCATTTACAGGCGAACGATCTGGAAAAAATCAGCGCGGGAGAATTCAAACGATTCTGCGAACTGTTCCAAAAGCAGTACGGCATTACCGTAAGCGCGGATGACCTGCTGGCAAGCACACTGCTCTTCGCGGAAGGCGGTCAGGCCGATGCGCGCACGCTGCGAGCACAAACGGAGCTTTTCTTTAAAAACGAGATATTCAAGCTTTGTCGACTGTTCAACGTGGATTCCTTTCTCTCCGTCCTAGAGCGTTTAGACAGCATCCGGTTTGAAGTCGATGCTGGCCACCTCTCTGCCGATGTGCTTCCGATATTCCAGAACAACGAAAAAGCCGAAATCCTGATTTTCGGTACGCCGTGGTTTGCAGACGCATGTAAAGAAAAACTGCCCGGCTTCGTTTTTTATCAGACCACGAACCGCGACGAGGCGCTGAAAATCGCCGGTGAAAAGGACATCCGGCTGGTTCTGCTTGATCTGAGTACACGGGATGAAACCGTGACGCAAGATAGCGAAAGCAATCTGTCGCCTGATCTCGCAGCCGCGACAGGAACAGCGAATGCCTTCGATTTTGCCCCCATGGCGGCGGCGAGTATCCACGAAGGCAACGAGCTGTTTAACGCTATTCGCGAGCGCCTTCCCGAACTGCCGGTCTATCTTCTGGAAACGGAACTATTTGAAATCGACAGCGAGCTTCTCATGTCTTTTGTGCGCGCGGGAGCCAGAGGCAAGCTCGCCGCTCCGACCGATGATTTTACTGTGTTTGAAGATGAGCTTGAAGATATCTGCAAGCGGATGTACATGCAGAGCGTAGCGGCGCGCATGGCCGGGGAACGCAAAGTGTTGTATTTTGAAACCGCGCCGAAGTTTACCTCCGATAAAAAGGAAGTCGTCATTCGGATGCGGGACCTCCGGTTGAAGCGCGCGCTGGCTGCGGAGGACGCCGGAGAAGTGTTGACGGA
>JAQUXV010000234.1 GCA_028692205.1 Eubacteriales bacterium | reverse complement strand
ATCTGAAACGGGAACCCGGGTCCGTATGGTATTCGATTTATGGCCGTAAGGGCATGATGGAATCGGACCGCTGGCAGCAGGGCGTGAACCGGGTACACATTTTTCAGGAAGGCGGAGAGCTGACCGAACAGGATATCGCCTACAACCCGAAACCTGTGGTGGATACGGAACTTTCACGTTCTGTTGGTTCACATGGCGGCGGCGATTTCTATACCATGCACTATTTTCTGGAAAAGGTGCTGGGCAGGCCGGGCGGGGAGCAGGCCATCGACGTCTATCAGGCGCTGGATATGGCGCTGCCGGGTATATTGGGCTATCAGTCCATTCTGAACGGCAACATTCCGTTTGAGGTGCCCGATTTCCGGGACCCTTCCGTACGGGAAGCCTATCGCAATGAAAACGCGTGTACCAATCCAGAAATCGCCGGAGACCGCTTGCTTCCGCGCTGCTCTTTTCCGACGGAGGAAATACCGGACAGCGTGTATGAAGCAGTTCGTCTGGAGTGGGAGGAAAAACAGAAATCATGAAGCCGCTTCTGATCGGTATTGATGTCGGCACCAGCGCGTTGAAGGCGGTTCTGGTTTCCTGTGAAGGAAATGTGCTGGCTACAAGCGAACAGCGTTACCCGCTGCTTTATCCCGCGGCAGGCCATGTGGAACAGCGCGCACAGGACTGGTGGCTGGCGCTTGTGGCTGCCGTCCGTGAAGTGACAAGGGACATCAATCCGGATGAAGTATGCGCGCTGGGACTGAGCACACAGGGCGGAACACTGCAGCCTGTGGATGCGGGCGGCCGTGAGCTGGGCCCTGCGATTTCCTGGATGGACACGCGCGCATCCCGGCAGCAGGCGGAAGTGAGCGCGCAAATCGGCGCGGAACGGATGCGCGACATCACGGGCTGGGGCATGTGCGGCGGCTTGAATGCCTTGCAGATTCTGTGGCTCAGACAAAACAAATCAGAAGTCTTCACAAGCGCCGCTCAATTTCTTTCCGTGCCGGGCTACCTTACGCTGCGGCTGACCGGGCGGGCGGCGGTGGACTGGTCGAGCGCCGGAGTAGAGCAATTGCTGGACGTTGAAACCGGATGCTGGAGCAAGCCTATCACAGAACTGCTTGAGATTAACGAAGATCAGCTTGCGGACCTTGTTGCTGCCGATGAAAGCGTTGGAACGCTTACCAGCGAAGCGGCGAAAGCGCTGGGGCTTTCCACCAAAACGGTGGTGTCCGCAGGCGGGCATGACCAGTATTGCGCGGCGTTGGGCGCGGGCGCGTCTGGCAAGAGGGATCGCCTGATTGCGACCGGTACCGCGTGGGCGGTGGTTGCCGTTACGGATACACCAATGACGAAAGACCCTTCCAGAGCCGCCGTCAGCCGGCATGTGGTGCCGGGATTGTGGGGTGCGCTGTTGTCGATGGATAACGGCGGTAACAGTCTGGAGTGGCTGCGCGGCGCACTGAAACCTGTGAGCGGGGGCGAACTGCTGCCGCTTGAGCAGCTCGGCCGTTTGGCTGCGGGCTGTCCGGCGGGTTCGGATGGGCTGACTTTTTATCCGTTTTTTTCTGGATCGGAATATCCGCCGGGTTTTGCAAAGGCGAAAGCGGGTTTTTCAGGGCTGAGCCTCGCCCATGATGTGGGGCATATGGCGCGCGCGATCATGGAAGGCGTTGCCTGCCAGGCGGTATGGATGTTAGAGGCACTTCGCCCGATTCCGGACATGACGCTTATGTTAACGGGCGGCGCTTCCAAAAGCAAGGTGTGGACGCAGATGATTGCCGATCTTGCCGGGCGGCCGCTGACGCTGCCATCGATCCCGGAAGCCGGTTGTCTCGGGGCCGCGGCGCTCGCTGGAACCGCAGCAGGGCTTTTTCCATCAGCTGCGGAAGGCGCTGCACAGCTTTCCGGCTGCCGCAGGCAGGTGGAACCCGGCGCCGATCAGGCCCGTTACAGGGAGGTTCTGGAAAACTACAAAGGCGGCGCGTCGCGCATGCTGCCCGTCTGAGAGGAAATGAAAATGGCGCTTTTTCAAATCACCGGGGAGGACCAGCGCATTTTTGATGCGGAACTGAGCGGTTTTTTGCCAAACGAGATTTTTGATATTCACAGCCACCTCTGGCTGGAATCCTTTTGGTCCACGCCGAAAAATAGCGATATGCGGGCTGTTAGCTGGCCGTATCTGGTGGCACGGGATAACAGCGTTAGTGACTTGGATGAGAGCTATAAGCTGCTCTTTTCGGGTCGGCGCGTGGTGCCGATGGTTTTCGCCAACCCTGAACCGGACGACGACATAGGCCGGCACAACGATTATGTGCGCCAAAGTGCGGAGGCGTACGGGTATCCGGCGCTGTATTTCAGCCATCCGAACCAGAGCGCTGCCGAGGTGGAGCGAAAGGTGCTGGAGGGCGGGTTTCTCGGGCTGAAAAGCTATCTGAATCTCGCGCCCGCATATATTCCCGAACCCTCAATCCGCATCCTGGATTTTTTCCCGCCCAAACATTTGGAGGTGCTCAACCGGCACGGCTGGATCATGATGCTGCACATCCCGCGCCCCGGCAGGCTGAAGGACCCCGATAACATCTCGGACATCGCATACATCAAACGCATGTATCCCCGTATCCGCCTGATTCTGGCGCATGTGGGGCGCGCCTATTGCCGGGAGGATGTCGGCGACGCGCTGGAGCAGTTGAGTGTGTTTAATGATCTGCTGTTTGATTTCAGCGCCAATTGCAACCCGGATGTGCTGGAAATGCTGGTGGGAAGCGTTGGCGTGAAACGGGTGATGTTTGGCAGCGATCTGCCTATTACGCGGATGCGGATGCGGCGCATCTGTGAAAACGGGCGATACGTCAACCTGGTGCCGCCTGGATTGTACGGCGACGTGAGCGCCGACCCCAACATGCGGGAAGTGAGCCTGGAGGAAGGAAAATCGCTGACTTTCTTTTTATACAGGGAAGCTTTAGCGATGAAAACCGCGCTTCTGCGGCTGGGCTATGGCGCAGCGGAAGCGGAGCGCGTGTTCGCCGGTAGTGCGCGCGATCTTCTCCATACGGTTCAAAAGGAAACCTATCAGAATCCGGGAAGGTGGGAAAGAGCATGAATCCGGTCCGTGTAGGCCTTTTACCCCTGTACATCAAACTGTATGACGACGTGGACCCCGCGCTTCGCAAGCTGCAGATGCCTTTTTTGCGGGACGTGGCACAGGCGCTTGAGGCGGAAGGTATTTCGGTGGAGGTATCGGAGGTGTGCCGCGTTCGCGAGGAGTTTGCTCATGCGGTGGAGAATTTTAATCTACTGGACGTGGACGCGGTCGTAACGTTGCATTTGGCTTATTCTCCGTCACTGGAGGCCATCGACGCGCTGGCTGCGCTGAAAGCGCCGATTGTGATCATGGATACGACGCCGACGTTTGACTTTATCGCGGCGGCGGGCCTTCAGGCGATCGACCGTAATCACGGCATCCACGGCGTTCAGGATTTGTGCAGTATGCTCAAACGGCGCGGCGTGCCTTTCCAGCTGGCGTGCGGGCATCCCGAGTCTTCAGGGGTCGTCCATGCCGTGGCGGGGCTATGCCGCGCGGCGGCGGCTGCGTCGGCCATGAAGCGGATGCGTGTCGGGCTTGCGGGCGAGCCGTTCGAGGGCATGGGCGATTTCAGAGTGGAGCCCGAAACGCTCAAGAGGGTCACGGGTGCGCATGTGGTTCGGCTCAAACCGGAGGACGCGATTGAAATTAACGGGAGCATCACGGATGCGGAGGTGGAGGCGCAGGTTGCTCGGGATATGGAGCAGTTTGAGGCTGAACTTTCGAATGCGGAGAATCACCGCATGGAGGCTCGCGCCGCGCTGACGCTGCGGCGTTGGGCGGAGAAAAACGAACTGGGTGCGCTGACGGTAAACTTTTCCCAAATTACCCGCGCCACCGGCTTGATTAAAATGCCCTTTGTGGAGCTATCCCGCATGATGGCGCGGGGCATGGGGTATGCGGGCGAAGGCGATGTGCTAACCGCTTCCATGACGGGCGCGTTGATGACGGCCTTTTCGGATACGGGCTTTGTGGAAATGTTCTGCCCGGATTGGAAGCGCGGGGTACTTCTGATTAGCCACATGGCGGAGATGAACCTGGCGCTGTCGCGAAGCAAACCGCTTTTGACCGATGTGCCTTTTCCCTTTACCGACGTGGGGGATACCGTGGGCGTATTTGGCTGCCACCGGGCAGGCCCCGCGATCCTCGTAAATCTTGCGCCGATTCGGCCGGAACGGTTTACGCTGTTGTTGGCGAATGTGGATATGATCGACCCTGTTGGTGACGACACTGAGCTTCGCAATCAAATTCGCGGGTGGATGAAACCACGCGTCGCACTGGAACGCTTCCTGGCATGGTTCAGCGAGGCGGGAGGAACGCACCACAGCGCACTGGTCTACGATGCAGACATACCGTCGCTTGCCGCGTTCGGCCGTATGATGGGGTTTGACGTTGTGATTGCAGGCGAATGAACGGAAAGCGTCACCGCATCCTAATTACTAACAAAGGCTGAAATGCCGTCGGTTCAGCCTGAAAACGAAAGGTGTGCCCGCATATGCCTGTCCTTGATTTCCCGTTGGAACAACTGCGTACTTATCAGGGAACCAATCCGCAGCCTGCGGATCTGGACGTGTTCTGGGACCGCGAGCTTAAGGAAATGGAACAGATCGACCCGAAGGTGATGCTAAAGCCTGCGGCTTTTCAAACGCCGGTTGCCGATTGCTTTGATCTGTACTTTACAGGGGTGCGTGGAGCCCGTATCCACGCGAAGTACCTGAAGCCGAAAAACGCGTCGACCGGCGCGCCTGCGGTGCTGATGTTTCACGGCTATTCCTGCAGCGCGGGCGACTGGCAGGATAAGCTGGGCTACGCTGCGTCCGGTTTTCATGTCGCGGCGATGGACTGCCGCGGTCAGGGCGGCGAATCGGAAGATGTGGGCGGGGTTCGCGGCAATACGCTGAATGGGCACATTATCAGGGGGCTGGAGAA
>JAQUXV010000233.1 GCA_028692205.1 Eubacteriales bacterium | reverse complement strand
AAGCCATAAAAACAAACAGGGCACGCCCACGATGGGCGGGCTGATTTTTGCCGGAGTGACAACCGTTATCGCGCTCGCGTTGCATCTGGTATGGTACGCCGAGGTGGATTTTGGCCTCGCAATCATTATTTTTTCGTTGCTCAGCATGCTGATCGGCTTTGTGGACGATTATATCAAAGTCGTCAGAAAACGAAATTTGGGGCTGATCTGGTGGCAGAAGATGATCGCGCAGGTTGTGATTGGCTTTTTGTTTTCCCTCTACTGCGCGAATTGCCCATCGATTGGTACGGAAATTGTTGTCCCTTTCCTGAACATTGAATGGGATCTGGGCATATGGTATGTGCCGTTGATGACGATCGTGACTGTGTTTATCATCAACAGCGCTAACCTGCAGGACGGGTTGGACGGGCTGCTGGCCAGCGTGGCCACCGTCGGTTCCGTAACGTGGACGGTTATTGCGGTGCTTGGCGCGGTAACGGCCAGTTCGGCGATGTTTCCTTCGGTTCCCGGCAACTATGCGAATGTTGCGCTGGTCTCGCTGACCATCGCGGGCGCGTGCATCGGTTTTTTATGGTTCAATTTCTACCCGGCAAAGGTGTTCATGGGCGATACCGGCAGCATGTTTATCGGCGGATCGACCGTGGCGATCGCTATGGCGCTACGGATGCCGATCCTGCTGGTTTTCATCGCAAGTACGATGATTATCAGCTCACTTTCGGTGATCCTTCAGCGGACCTATTATAAAATATCGCATGGAAAACGGATTTTCAAAATGTCTCCGATACACCATCATTTTGAAAAATGCGGCATGACGGAACCTCAGATCGTCGCCATGTATACGGCGTTTACCGGGCTGATGTCCATCGTTGCGATTCTGTCGCTATTATAACGCGGCGGCCGGCGAAACAGGCCGTCTGGGAGGCATGCCTATGAGGGTGGAGAAAAAACGTGTGCTGATCGTCGGGATGGCGCGCAGCGGCATTGCGGCGGCACAATTATTGCTAAACCACGGTGCGATACCGCTTTTATATGATGACAAGAGTGAAGGAAGTTTCGGCGAGGCGCTGGCGCCGCTTCGGGCTACGGCTTGCGAGTTCCACTTCTCGGAAGATCCCCGCCAACTTTTCGACCGCTGCGATCTGGTCGTCATCAGCCCCGGCGTACCTATTGACAGTTCTTTAGTAAAAGACGCCAAAGAGCGCGGCGTGCCGTTGATTGGCGAACTGGAACTCGGTTATGCGCTCGCACAGGGCGAGATTTTGGCAATATCCGGCACCAACGGGAAAACCACAACCGTAACCCTGTTGGGTAAAATGTTCGAAAACGCAGGTAGAATAACGCATGTTGCCGGTAACATCGGCTATCCGCTGTCGGCGGTGGCTCAGGTGAGCAAAAAAGACGATATCATCGTTGTGGAAGTCTCCAGTTTCCAACTGGAAAGCATAAAAAGTTTTCATCCGACCGTAGCTGCGCTGTTGAATATTACCGAAGATCATTTAAACCGTCATGGGACAATGGAACAATATATACGGCTGAAACAGCGCATTTTTGAAAACCAGACTGCGCAGGATGTAGCCGTTTTGAACATGGACGATCCCATCCTATTCAAAATGGGTGATAAACTGAAGGCGCAGGTCGCATTTTTCTCCCGTACTCGGCAGGTGGAAAACGGCGCTTGTGTGGATAACGGAAAAATCGTTTGGCGGTGGCAGGGGGAGACGACCCAAATCTGCGACGCGGATCAAATACTTATTCCCGGACCGCACAACCTTGAAAACGCGCTTGCGGCCACCGCCATGGCAGCCTGCCGCGGCGTGCCTGCGGCGGTAATACGCCATACCCTGCGCTCTTTTACGGGGGTGGAACACCGCATTGAGAAGGTGCGCGTGCTGCAGGGCGTTACCTACATCAACGACAGCAAGGGAACCAACGTAGACAGCACGATAAAGGCCGTACAGAGCATGAAAGCGCCTACGGTATTAATTATGGGCGGGTATGATAAACATACGGACTTTATGCCGCTATGCCGAGAAATTGTTGCCTCCGGCCAAATCAACCATATTGTAGTGATTGGCGAAACAGCCGCGCAGATAACGCGCACGCTGGCGGAAGCCGGCTACACAGACGTTATGCAGGCGGACAGCCTGGGAGATGCCGTAAGAAAAGCCGGGAGCCTGTCCCGGCCGGGCGGAAACGTGTTGCTTTCACCGGCATGCGCAAGTTTTGATATGTTCCGCGACTATGAGCAGCGCGGAGAGGCGTTTAAAAAGATTGTGAACGAGCTTCCGTAATCGTTGGATACAAGGCGGCGGAACGGCTGTGTACCGGCATGTTAGGAAAAAAAGAAAAATTCAGAACCGATGATAGAAAAGTTTGAATAGAAATGGGGATGGAAAGCCCGCGTAACGGCGTGGGATCAAAACCCGTACAACGCAGGAGGAAAAGCATGAAACGGAAAGTCGATCCGCCTCAGCGCGAGACGGAGCAATACGAGGCGTACGGAGAGTATGCCTATTCATACGACCACTCCAAAGAAGCCGAACGTTCCGCCGGGCGGAAAGAACCGCAGGAACAGGCTGCCGCGCCGGAAGAGAATGCGGAACCCACACCACAGCAGCGTGAGGCGATGCTCTCCGCCGCCGAACGGGCCAAGGCTCATTCCCGGGTGGTGACAACCCGGCTGATCTTTGTGCTGGCGGCTA
This sequence comes from Eubacteriales bacterium, assembly GCA_028692205.1. Next base: position 2,305 of record JAQUXV010000233.1, on the reverse strand, counting down.
TGGTGCTGACCCTGATTTTGCTGCAGAGCTTTGTTTTCCGTCTGACGACGGTCTACGTGATCGGCAACGTTACCAAAACACCTCAGCAGGTGGCAGCGGAATCTGGACTGGTGAAGGGCTTGAACATGTTTTCCATCACAGAGGACGAAGTGAGGGAAAACCTGAGCGCGGATCATAAAATTATTCTTCTGGGAGTACAAAAGGAGTTCCCCGGAACAATCTATTTATACATTTCCGAGCGGGAAGCTGTTGCGTCCATTCAATGGCTTGGGCTTTTATATACCTTGGATGACGAGGGCTTTGTACTGGATGAAGAGAACTCCACCGCCATACCGGAGGGAATTCCTTCCGTGATCGGCCTTCAGGTCACCAGCATACACGTGGGGCAGAAGCTGGAGGTCCGAAATCAGGCACAGATGCAGGCGTACTATAATATCGTCTCCGAGTTGGGGTTGCAGTATTACCGGGATCAGGTGACGGAAATGAACCTTGCGGATACGGACAACCTGTTTTTGCAAACGGTGAACGGGATCTCGATCCGCCTTGGCACCAGCGATTACATGCGCGCTAAAATTGGCGCTGTAAGGACGGATTTGCCTTATCTTCAGCAGCTGGGCAAGACTTCGGGGGTCCTGGATGTATCTACGCCCGAGGACGCGAAATACAGCCCGGACAGCTAAGAAGTGTGCTGATGTTTGCCTGCTGAAAAGCCCAAAAAAGAGTTTTGAAAAGTTCTTCAAAAGCGGGGAAAAAACTGTTGACAGCCGAGGGACTTTATAGTATGATTACTACCGTCGCTTGAGCGACTATAACGCGGGGTAGAGCAGTTTGGTAGCTCGTCGGGCTCATAACCCGGAGGTCGAGGGTTCAAGTCCCTCCCCCGCAACCATATGGCGGCGTAGCTCAGCTGGCTAGAGCATTCGGTTCATACCCGGAGTGTCGAGAGTTCAAATCTCCCCGCCGCTACCATATTATCGCAAAAAGCCCCCACAGCAATGTTGGGGGCTTTCTTGTTGTCTGACTTCGATTGCCATGGGCTGGACTAGTGCATCAAAATGAACCGGGAAGCGGTATGCAGGGGTTATGACGGGCAAAGGCTGTTAAAGAGAGAAAACGACCGGAATAAAGATGTAACAATTTAGAAAAGGCGGAATGCCTGAAAGTAAAGTTTTTGGTAACGTCATGGAACGCGCTAACCATGAAAACGTTTGAAAACAGCTGAACTTAATGCGGAGTTTACAATCCGGAAAGCATGTATCGCAAAGTAAAAAGCATGGATTTAGACGGGTTTTTCGTAGAATATGCAAAAAAAGTAGCGAAAAACGGACTTGTCTCTTGCGCATCACGCCTAAAAAGGTTACAATAAATGATGATATTTTGGGTTTATGCGACTTCCAGTACTGATCTGGAACGTATAAACAAAAAATGGATAGCGACGCGGTATGGCAACGTACTGCGGTTGATTCCTTAGGAACAGGGGAATGTCTTGCCATGAAATCAACTATCGCAGCGATCGATTTCGGTACAAGCAAAGTCGTCACGCTGGTTGCGGAAACCAGCGGCGCTCAGCGGTGCGACATTATCGGCGCGGGCATCGCCGCCTACGATGGCTTTCTGGACGGAGAATGGAACAATCCGACGGCCTTGAACGAGGTTATCGGTAAATCCATTTCCGAAGCGGAATTGCAGGCGAAACGGAAGATCCGCGAAATCAACGTGGGGGTACCCGGTGAGTTTACGCGCGTTTACGCGGTGGAAACAACCGTAACCCTGCAAGGTGCGGACCCGCGCGTTACGCCCAAGCATGTAGAGAAGATTTTCGCAAACGCAGACAAGCAGCTTTCACCGGTGCGTGGCGTGGTGGTTCACCGCAGCCCGGCATGGTTCATGGTTGACGGCGGTAAAAAAACGCTGGAACCGGTGGGCATGAAAGGCACGGAGCTGAAAGCGCTGGTTTCTTTTGTGGTTGCGGACACCTTTTTCCTGGACGATGTGATGGCCCGCCTGAGGGACATGAACATTACCATCAGCGGCTTTTTCAGCACGTCCACGGGCGAAGCGATGCTGTATCTGCTGGAAGAGGACCGGGATCGCACAGCGCTCCTGATCGACATCGGGTATCTTTGCACCGATGTGATGGCGGTAGAGGGCGACGCGGTGATCTTCCAGAAAACGCTGCCGGTTGGCGGCGGGCACATCGCGGCGGATGTGGCCGAGGGGCTGTCGATTCCGCTGGCTGCGGCCGAGCAAATCAAACGTGATTATGTTTTCGGTATTTCCACCATTAAGCAGGACTACGCTGTTT
>JAQUXV010000232.1 GCA_028692205.1 Eubacteriales bacterium | reverse complement strand
CAGCGCGAAGAGCATTACCAAAGCCAATACGAGAGCGACAAACTTTTTCATGGTGACCCTCCTATTCAATTCTGTAGGGTTTCGGCCTAGCGCGTAACCCTTGTTGAACACAGTATAGCACCTTTTTTATTTATTGGCAAGTGATAATTCAGGTATTTTCAGTATTAATTTAATAAACAACAAATAACGTGAAAAAGCGTTGATATATAAGAGATTGAAGTTCGTTTGTACAAATAATGTTTAGTGATTAGTCGATTTTACAGTTTAAATATTGGTTGATTAGTGTTGACATTAGTACATGAAAAAACTATAATGGTGTCATGAACAAGCAATGGTGTTTATATTGTACAGCGCTAAACAATAGCGCGGCATGTTCAAAATTCGAAAGCGTGCAGGTGAAGGCAGATGGGAATTGAGCGCCGGTACCCTACGGATGAGGAAGCTAAAAGGCTGATTGTGGAAATCGGAAAGCGGATGTACCAGAAGAATTTTGTGGCCGCCAACGACGGAAACATCAGCTGTAAAGTGGATGACGACATTATCTGGACAACCCCTACGGGCGTTTCCAAGGGCTTCATGTGCGAGGATGAAATGGTCAAGCTGCGGCTGGACGGCACAGTGCTGCGCCAGGGCGAGCGGGGCCCGTCCAGTGAAGCGAAAATGCACCTCCGTATTTATCAGGAAGATCCTACGGTGATGGGCGTGTGCCACGCGCATCCGCCAATCAGCACATCGTTCGCCATTGCGGGCATCGGGTTGGACAAGGCTATTTACCCCGAAGCGCTGGTGAACCTGGGCACCGTGCCCTGCGTGCATTACGAAGCGCCCGGTTCGCAGGGCATCCCGGATTCCATCGCCCCGTTTGTGAAGGATTACAACGCCCTGCTGCTGGCCAACCACGGCGCGGTGGCATGGGGGAAATCGCTCATGGAGGCGTGGTACCGCCTCGAATCCACCGAGCATTACGCCATGGTTATCATGTACACGGGCAATATTATCGGAAAGGCGAATGTGCTGAGCTGCGACCAGGTAAACGAACTGATTGAGATTCGCAACCGGCTGGGCATCACGTCCGGCGGGGTTCCGCCCTGCTCGGCGCGCCCCACCAACACACAGGATGTAATTGCCGGCAATTCGCCTGCCGGAACCTCGCCGCTGACGGCGCAGGCCTGCGGCTGCGCGGGCAACGCCGCGCAAAGCGAGGCGGACGTGCAGGCGATTACCCGCGCGGTGCTGGAGCGCCTGCAGGGGTTGAACCGTTAAAAACGCCGAACGGGCGGAGGGTATGGCATGAAAGCGATCGTACTGGGCGGCGTGGCCGCGGGCATGAGCGCCGCGTCCAAGCTGAAGCGGGAAAGGCCGGACGCAGAGGTTACGGTGTACGAACGGGGAAGTTTCCTATCTTATGGGGCCTGCGGACTGCCCTACTTTATCGGGGGCTTTAACGAAAACCCCGCATTGCTGATCGCCCGCACGCGGGAGCAGTACGACCGGCTGGGCATTCGCACCTTTCTGCGCCACGAGGCTTACCGGGTGGACCCGGAAGCGAAACGCGTGGAAGTTCGCAACCTGGATACCGGCGAAACCTTTGCCGATTCCTACGATGTGCTGATGATCGGCGTCGGCTGCGACAGCGTGATGCCGAAGGTACCCGGGGCCGACCTGCCCGCCGTGTTCTATGTGAAAACCATGGAGGACGGCCTGCTGTTTGAAAAGATCGCCCGCATTCCAGAGGCGGAAAACGTGGTGATCGTCGGCGGCGGTTACATCGGGGTGGAAATGGCGGAGGCGATGCTGCACCTGCGGAAAAAGGTGACGATCATCGAAGCGGCCGAGCGCCTGCTGGCGCCGTTTGAGCCGCCGTTTTCGGAACTGGCGGCGCAGGAGCTGGAGAAAAACGGCGTTACCCTGCGCCTTGGAGAACGCGTGACCGCGTTTATCGACGAAGGGGATCACCGGATTGTGCGCACTGACCGGGGCGAATACTCCGCTGATATCGTGCTGGTTTCGGTGGGCATTGTGCCCGCCACGGGCTTCCTGAAGGATACAAAACTCGCCATGGCGAGAAACGGCGCGCTGGTCGTGGACCGCGAACAGCGCACCAGCCTGCAGGATATTTTTGCGGCGGGGGATTGCGCGGTGTGCTGGCACCGCGTCGCTGAAGAAAACTACTTTCTGCCGCTGGGAACGGTGGCCAACAAGTGCGGGCGCATCGCCGGGGGCAACATGGCCGGCGGGCATACGGTGTTCGAAGGGGCGCTGGGCACCGCGGCCATCAAGGTGTGCGGGCTGGAAATGGGCCGCACGGGGCTTGGCGAGGCCGACGCCAAACGCAAGGGATACGATTATGCCGTAAAGCTGGTGACCGCGACGGATCACCCCGCCTACTACCCCGACCCCGTAAAGCTTACGATAGAACTGATCTATGAAAAACGCACGCTGCGCCTGTTGGGGGCCAACATTGCCGGTGCGCGCAACGCCGTATTGCGGCTGGATATTTTCGCTACCGCCATCCACGCGGGGCTTTCCACCGCGGAACTGGGCACGGTGGATCTGGCCTACGCGCCGCCTTTCGCCAGCGTATGGGACGCGGTACACATCGCCGCCAACGCCGCCAAATGAGGCGCGGCGAACCACGAAAAGCGAGGTGCTCCCATGGGTAAACTGACCGATCTTGCCACCGCGGCGGCGGCCGTGCCCGACGGAGCCCTGCTGGGGTTGGGCGGCAACACCCTGAACCGTGCGCCGATGGCGGCGGTGATGGAGCTGGCCCGGCAGAAAAAGCGCGGGCTTCGGCTGGTGAAAACCGCCGGGGGCATGGATGTGGATCTGCTTTGCTTTGCGGGCTGCGTGCAGAGCGTGGATGCGGGCTTTATCAGCTACGAGACGGAATACGGCCTCTGCGGGCATTACCGCAAAGCCGTGCAAAGCGGCAGCGTGACCGCGCACGAGCACGCCTGCTACACCGTCATTTCCGCGCTGCGGGCGGCGAGCTATGGCATTCCGTTTATGCCGGTGCGGGGGCTGAAGGTGAGCGACCTGGTGGCCGCCAACGACTACTTTTCCGCGGTGACCGACCCCTTTACCGGGGAGACGCTCAACGCCGTTCGCGCCCTCCGGCCGGACGTGAGCATCGTACACGCGCAGATTGCCGATGAAAAGGGCAATGCGCTGATTACGGGCCCGCAGTACGACGATATTTTGCTTTCCCGCGCTTCCAAAACCGTGATCGTTACGGCGGAGCGCATGGTGGGGGATGCGTACTTTGCCTCGGGAGACGTAAAGGCCGATATCCCGCATTTTCTGGTGAGCGCCGTTGTTTATGCGCCGCGAGGCGCGCAGCCCTGCGCCTGCCACGGTTGCTACAGCCCCGGAGACGACGGCATCCGCTCCTTCCTGAGCCTGCAAAACGGCGCGGAACTTGCGGAGTGGCTGCAAAGGAGAGCGTGACATGCTGAGGACCTGCGATATTATGACGGTCTGCATGGCGCGGCTGATCCGGGATGGGGAGACGGTTTTCCAAGGTGTAAGCTCCCACATGCCGATGATTGCGTCGATGCTGGCCCGGCGCACCCACGCGCCCAACGCCGTACACCTGAACATTCCCGGCGGTGTGGACCCCCGTTCGCCCCGCCTGCAGCGCTTCACCAGCGCGGGGGACGAGCTGTGGCAGAGCGCCGAGGCGGAGTTTCCGCTTCGGGAGGTGTTCGACCTCAGCATGCGCGGTGGGCTGGACGTGGCGTTTTTAAGCGGCGTTCAGTTTGACAACCACGGCAGCGTGAACGCCTCGGTGATCGGCGATTACAAAAAGCCCAAGGTTCGCCTGCCGGGCGGCGCGGGCAGCGCCGTGCTGATCCCCACGGCCAAACGCGCGATCATCTGGCGCACCAAGCACGACCGGCGCACGTTTGTGGAAAAGGTGGATTTTGTAACCGCGCGCGGCAACGTGAGCGATATCGTTACTCCGCTTTGCCACTTTACGATGTATCAGGGCGAGCTGATTCTGCAGTCCGTTCACCCAACCTCCAGCATTGAGGAAGTCGCCGCCAACACTGCCTTTCCCATCCGGTACCTGACCCTGACGTCCACCCCGCCGCCGACCGCGGAAGAGCTGAACGCGCTTCGCGAGATCGACCCTCAGGATCTGCGCGATCTGGAATTTCGGTAATCGAACCCGTTTCATCATCTCATATTAAGGAAGGAAGTCTTGCCCATGTCCCGCTTCGACACCTACTTCTTAATGAAAACCCCCGACGTTCTGGAGTATGTAAAGGAAAAGGGCTATATGCCCAAGGATGCCGAGTTGACCACCAAGGAAATCGGCGACGGCAACCTCAACTATGTTTTTCGCGTTGTAGACGCGAAAACCGGCAAGAGCGTGATCGTGAAACAGGCCGGCGTAAGCCTGCGGATTTCCGCCGAGATGAAGGTATCCACGGATCGCAACCGCATCGAAAGCCTGATCCTGCAACTGCAGGGCAAGTACGCGCCCGGGCTGGTGCCGGAAATTTACGGCTACGACACCGTAATGTGCGCCTGCGTGATGGAAGACCTGTCCGACCACGAGCTGATGCGCTACGCTCTGATGCGGCATGAAACGTTCCCGCGCTTCGCCGACGACATTTCCACCTACATGGTCAACACCCTTTTGCAAACCACGGATGTGGCGATGGAGCACAAGGCGAAGAAGGAAATGGTGAAAAGCTTCATCAATCCCGAGCTTTGCGAGATCACCGAGGACCTGGTGCTGACCGAGCCGTATAACGACTGCAACCACCGCAACCTCGTGTTCCCCCAAAACGCTGATTTCGTAAAGAAAGAGCTGTATGAGGATCAAAAGCTACATCTGGAAATTGCGAAAATCAAGTTCGATTTTATGAACAACGCACAGGCGCTGATTCACGGCGATCTGCACACCGGCTCCATCTTCGTAAAGCCGGACAGCACCCGCGTGTTCGACCCGGAATTTGCCTTCTACGGCCCCATGGGGTATGATATCGGCAACATCGTCGCCA
>JAQUXV010000008.1 GCA_028692205.1 Eubacteriales bacterium | reverse complement strand
ATCCGGGTCCTTGAAGGTTGTGGCAAAGGGCTTCCACAACACGATGGTCGCAATGGTAAATACGGCTATCAGCACCGCGATGGAGATGATGGAATAGGTTTTTCTTTTGCGTTGATAAGCTTCGTCCCCGTCCCGTATATCCGGCATAATGCACCTCGTTCAGGGCTGGGAACACCCCCCGGCCCGGGATTGGTTTGTCCACTGCTACTATAATACGGGAACGCCGCGCGCGCAACCTGTAACGCCCGGCAAGCAACGGGCAGGTTATCGGTAAGCACTGTACCGGTTGAACGCCGCGCGCGCGGGGCGGAAAGCACACGCTTATACGGTCTGGTAAAACAGCCCGTGCCGGGTGCAGTACCACACCAGCAGCCCGTGCGCGTGGCAGGGGATTCGCGTTTGCAGGTTCCACTCCGGGTACTGTTTGCGAAGCATCAGGCTGTCCCCCGTGAGAAGCGCGACAAAAGCGATGTAGTGTTCTTTGGTCATATCATGTTCCGAAGTGATAAAGTAGTCGCCTTCCACCATGGTTACGGACAGGCGCTCCGCCTCCGCCGCTTTCTGCGGCGTCAGCGGCGCAAGGGTTTTACCGCAGCAGGCCACCGCCGCATCCGCGGTTGAAGTAAGCAGGTTACCACAGTTCAGGCATACGTAGAATTGAGTCTTTTTCATGTTGCCTCCCACCAGATCGTTGGCGTTCCGTTCGCCGGAAAGCAGTTCTTCCAACGGCACGCCAAGAATTTTGGATAATTCGGGCAGCAAAGACACATCCGGGCAGCCCAGCCCGCACTCCCATTTGGAAACCGCTTTATCGCTGATGTTCATCTGCTCGGCCAGCTGCCGCTGCGTAAGTCCCTGTTCTTTCCGCAGGGCCAGTATCCGTTTCCCGATCTTTGCGCAATCCATGTGCATTCGCCTCCGAATCGAAAGTATAGCAGGCGACAGGAGAAAAGCCAATGAACGCTCCGTAGAGTCGATACCGGAAAGCGCTGGTTCTTCCGGCCAAAGCGATACGCCGCCGAATTTGCCACCGGAGGCTGCTATCCGTTACGGCGTACCATTATGTAGCGCGAATCTTTGATGTTTTCAACAATCTGAAAACCCAGCCTTTGGTAAAGCGCAACGGCTTTCGTGTTCCGAATGAAAACATAAAGCATCACCGGCAGGCTCGTACCGCCGATGCACTTCCGAATGATCTCCGTTCCAATACCCCGGTTGCGGTATGGCGGGGAAATCCACAGATCGTCGATTTCCATTTGTCCGTCCGTTTCATGGCAATAGCAATAGCCGACCGGGGTTCCCGCTTCCAGCACGCGCGTATATTCCGCAATATGCGTTTCGATCTTCCGCCGCACCCACGCCAAAACGCGCTGATAATCTATCTGTTCGATATTCTCATATTGGTCGATCATCGATTGGTTCGCCAGAAAAATACTTTCGATATCCTCGGTGCCCGCGGGTTCATATTGAAGGTCCATTCAACCGCCTCACAGTGCGGAGGAACGTTCACGCCGGAACGCTCCTCCGTTCTTATTCTATCTTGGGGGTATTCAGCCCCGGCTTGGTCGCGCTGCGCCCATCGGCGAAAGCACCGCCTTAACGGTGTTTGATAAACTCGCCCCTTTGAAGCTCGTCAAACGCAAGCTCCAGCTCTTCCCTTGTGTTCATCACAATCGGGCCGCCCCAGGCGACCGGCTCATGCAGGGCTTTGCCGGAGAAGAAGATGAAACGCAAGTCGCTGTCCGGCGGCGCGGCCACGGCAATGGAATCCCCCTCGCCGAACAACACGGCCGTCTTTTCCGGTATCGGCTGCCCGCCGATGGTCGCGTTCCCCTCGATCAGGAAAACAAACACCGTTTCCTCCGGCTGTGTGGGAAGCTCCACTTCTTCCCCGCCGGGAAGCCGCACGTCGAAAATTGTTGCCGGAATATGCCGGGGCGTAACCCCTTGAGCCTCCCCCAGTTTTCCCGACAGAACCAAAACCTCCGCTTTGCCAATGGCTGTATGGGGAATCCTGTCGCGGGTGATGCTCAGGTAGGCCGGGGCCGCCATTTTCTCGGTCTGGGGCAGGTTCAGCCAGAGTTGAAACCCCAGCATCCGCTCCGACGGTTTTGGCATTTCCTGATGCAGAATGCCGCTCCCGGCGGTCATCCACTGGCTTTCCCCCGCAAGGATCGCCCCTTTGTTGCCCAAACTGTCCTCATGTTCAATTCTGCCGGAGATCAGGTAGGTGATCGTTTCAATGCCCCGGTGCGGGTGCATGGGAAAGCCCGGCGTATAATCGGCGGGCTTTGTGGAGTCGAAAGAGTCCAGCATCAGGAACGGATCAAAATCCTCCACCGTTCCGTAGCCCAGCACCCGAACCAGCCGGACGCCCGCGCCGTCGGTCGCCCGTTGTCCCCGAACCAGTTTTTTAATTTCACACCTGCTCATTGTGTACACCTCCCGGATGTCTCGTTTCGTCTGTCAGTCAGCCGATGTCTGCTCAAACAGGTAGCTGGTCATTGAAAGCGAGCCCATCATGCGGGCCTCGTTAAAAACAGATATCCGATCCCGCTCGTCGGACGCGCCCAGCACATACAGCAGCGGGGCGAAATGATCCGGCGTCGTAAAGGCGAGCGAAGCCGACGAACCGGCCTGTTCGTACCCGACGACGTTTTTAAAATTCCGATGCAGCACATTCTCCCGAATATAACCGTCAAACGTGTCCGCCCAAGGGAATCCCCCGTCCATGTTCCAGTCGACGCGCGCCAGATTATGCACAACGTTGCCGCTGCCAAAAATCAGCACGCCCTGCTCGCGGAGCGAACGCAGCTTTCGGCCGATTTCGAAATGTTCCTTCATAGAGGCCTGCGCGTCTACGCTGAGCTGGAAAACAGGAGCATCCGCATCCGGGTAGAGGCGCCGCAGCACGGACCAGCTGCCGTGGTCCAGCCCCCAGGTATTATCAATCTCTACCCCGCTTCCGATCAGGTTTTTCGCCAGCCGCGCAAAGCGCGGCGAGCCGGGCGCGGGGTACGTGACTCGGTACAGTGCCTCCGGGAAGCCGTACATATCGTAGATCATTTTCGGCGCGGGGGTGTCCGTTACCTTCGTTCCATTGGTAAACCAGTGCGCGGAAACGGATAAAATGGCTTCAGGCTTCGGCAGCCGCGCGCCAAGCTGCTTCCACCGTTCGGAAAACGTATTATCCTCTATGGCGTTCATGGGCGATCCATGCCCCACAAACAAAACCGGCATCAAGCTCATGCAGGTACCCTCCCGTTTCAGAAAAGCTGATCCGGGCATGCCGGGGTTTCCCAGCGCCCGACGCGAACCAGCGATTCACTAAGATATCCTCCCCGCAGTAATGTCCGTGGACGATTCCGCTATCTTTCAGGCACTTCATTTCGCCTTCCGCCTGAGAAAGTAAACGTCCGGACTGCTGCCCGGCGGGGGCCGGCCGGCAGCAACTTCCAATAATTATATGGACACGAAGGCGTCCCCTTAAACACAAGCCTCCGAAAATCGCGCCGATCCGCCCGGCTGACAACTCAAGCGAAATTGAGTTCTTCGCCAAGATCCTTCCGATCATTCTGTTCTCCCTTTGAGGCGGTCTTTCATTCATACGCACTGGTCGGTTTTCTATCATAATTTTGATGTGGACGCTTCCGTACGGGTCGTTGTATTCGGCCACAGCCACATTGCAACCGTCGCGGCCCTGAAAAACCTGAACGGCGATGAGGTTCTATACGCCAACAGCGGTTCATGGATCGATCATCCCACCATCGGCCCGTCCTGTACGTATATCGTCATCTCCCCCGCCGTGGGCGGCGCGCAAACCACCGTTTTGCTCTACCAGTACGGTGAGGACGGTACCGGCACGCTGCTGAACGAAGCCTCCATCGCAGAATGATATTTACAGGCGGCGTATACCGTTGCCGATAAGTGCCTCTGGATAAAACAGCCACCGTTTCAGCCGGATGAACATCCGGTCGAAACGGTGGCTTTCGATTTCTTATCGAATGGTTTTTACCGATGGCGGGTGTTTTCCCCGCCGTACAATTTTTATCTGGCGGCCAGCATTTCCCGGTAATCGCGCAGGTTTTCCATCAGCAGCGCTTGTGTGTTCAGCCCGTAAGGGCAGCGGCTTTCGCACTGCCCGCAGTGCAGGCAATCCTCAATCCGGTTCATCTTCGCCTGATTTTCCTCGCTGAACCACTGCCCGGTCGGCGACCGCCGGAGGAGCAGCGAGATACGCGCGCAATTGTTGATTTCGATGCCCGCCGGGCAGGGCATGCAGTAGCCGCAGCCCCGGCAGAAGCTGCCAGCCAGCGTTTTTCGGTCCGCCTCGATCACCGCCGCCAGCTCATCGTCCATGCGCGCCGGAGCCTCGTTCATTTGAAGAAACTCATCCAGCTCGCGCTCCCGCTGAATGCCCCAAATCGGCAGTACGCCCGGATACTGGGCCAGATACGCGTACGCGGCCCGGGCGTTCGTAATCAGCCCGCCGGAAAGGGCTTTCATGGCCAGAAAGCCCATGTCGGCCTTCTCGCAGGCCCGCACGACCATCACATCCACTTCGGTCGCCAGATAGCTGAACGGGAACTGGAGCGTCTCGTACCAGCCGCCCGCAACCGCCTCGTTTGCCACGGACAGGCGATGGTTCGTAATGCCGATATGCCGGATTTTGCCCTGTTTCTTCGCCTGCAGCATGGCATCGTACAGGCCGTCTTCTCCGCCGGGCACGGGGCAGAAGGCCGGGTTGTGGAACTGGTACAGATCAAGGTAGTCCGTTCCAAGCAGGGTCAGGCTGGTTTCCAGATCCCGCCGGAAACCGGCGGCATCCTTCGCCCCCGTTTTGGACGCGATATAAATATGGCTTCGCAGGCCTTTGAACGCCCGGCCAAGCTTCTCCTCGCTGTCGGTGTACCAGCGCGCGGTATCAAAAAACGTTATATTGTTATCGTACGCTTTCCGCAGCAGCTTCACGGCTTCCTCCATGCTCACGCGCTGAACAGGCAGTGCGCCAAAGCCGTTTTTCGGCGTCGTAATACCCGTTTTACCCAGCTTTACATATTCCATGCCCGTGTACCGCCTTTCGTTTGTCGCCCTATTATAGCATACCTTCCCGGCAAACGTGTTATCAGCAATCGTTATGGACGCGTATAGATATTGCAACGTTTCTTCGGGCAGCCGGTTGGGTCGGCAATCCAACCATCGTTCAAGGCCCCGCGTTCCCACCGTCAATGAAGTAACGCGGGTTTGCGGGGCCTTTGTTGGGTTGGCGATTACCAGCGGGAGTTATGCCTTCCGGCAGATTACGCCCAGTACCGGCGAATCGGCATGATACGGTTCGCCATACAGATTTGCTTTAATTTCTTCCACATGGAATCCGTTTTCTTCCAATTCTGTACGAATCGTCTCCGGCGAGAAGAAAGTTTGGTAGATGTGGTATGTCTTCAATCCGTCGGCGTCCAACACGGAGAAATCATCGCACAGCGCGTGAATATCCGGGTAGAAGAACGTTTTTTCCAGCACGAAGTGCTTCCCCGGCCGCCAGAATCCACCGTCGGAGGCATACCACTTCGAAGCGGCGCCGTTTTGCCTGCCCCGAAAAGCGGCCATGCTGCATGCATCAAAAGCAAATGCGCCGTTCGGCTTCAGGGCGTTACGGACATTGGCGAGCAGCCGCTTTCGATTTTCCGGGCTGAGTACGCCGTAATCCTGCGAAATCATCAGCGCTGCGCTGAACCGGTCTACGCCGAACGGTTCCAGATAGCTTGCCACCTGATATTCCGATTTGTTATCCTTCATGCGTGCATAGCGGATAGAATTTTCGGACCGGTCGATTCCCGTAAGGCGGAATCCGCTTTGCGCAAGGCGCGCACAGTACAAGCCGGGGCCGCATCCAAGATCGACCACCGAATCGCCTTTTTTCAGTTTCAGCACCCTTGTTAAATCATCGCAGATCGCCTGAATTATCTCCGGCCGGTAGCTTGCGGCATCGGTATCCGGGGTCAGGTGCGCCTCCAGCATCATTTGCGAAATGTACGGATCGTTCCAGAGTTCTTCGCCCGGCTCGAAAGGGGCGGGACACTTGTCGGCATTGATAAAATCCTCGTACGTAAGCATTGCTTTTTCCTCTTTTCCTATCACTCTATTGAACAGCAGACTGAATAGAAGGATGCCGTTTTTAATTCGGCATCCCCCACCAACAATATAAAAGGAGGATGCCGCCGAAAGACGAACAGGTACGACAAAAACACCTTCTTGTAAGGCTGTTTGTTCGTATCTGTTCTATCTTTCTTTTCCGGTTGGCGCAGGCGACTGCCCCAGCCGGACGGCATCCCTCCACAAAATAATACAGTCTGCTGTCATGGTTATCATAATGGGTTGAAGGGGGTGTGTCAAGGGAAGGGATATGGAGAATAATATCGCCGCTCTCACTCACATTGTACCATGATTAAATCACCTATAAGCCTTTCAGCAGAGACGGATAACGCCATCACATGAAAAAAATCCCTCCAATTGACAAAACCCCTCGTTTCTATCGTCTAATTATTAGGGTGGTGATTAAGTTCCATATGACTAAGGATTCAAACGATAGCAGGCTACGGCAATTCGAAACATGGTTTGCGGAATATTGTGATTCGATATTGCGTATGTGTTTTGCTTATTTAGGTAACAGCTCGCTGGCAGAAGATGCTCTGCAGGATACATTCGTGAAAGTCTGGCGTAATATGGATGGGTTTCAAAAGAAGAACGAATGCTCTGCCAAAACATGGATCATGCGAATTGCCATCAATACATGTAAGGATTATAAACGATCGGCATGGTTTCGGCACGTCGATCCATATATGACGTTAGAGAAAATTCCGCTCGTATCTTGTAATTACACAGAAGAATCCAGGACGGTATTCTTTGACGTTATTGCTCTTCCCAATAAGTATAAAGAAGTGGTTTTATTATATTATTATCAGCGGATGTCGATGGCTGAAGTTGGCTATGTTCTCAAACTCAGCCGATCAACCGTGCAGAATCGGCTTCAGAAAGCGCATGCTTTCATGCGTTCGCAGCGGGAGGGATGGCGATAATATGAAGAACGATGATATTTTCAACAGTATCAACACCGTACTGTCCGATCTTTACATATCTAAGCCCCAGGGGCAAAAGATGATTGACGAAATAACTGGAGGGAAAAAAGTGAAGACAAAGTTATCGACCGGTTTGCTGCTGTCAATGGTTCTGCTTCTGCTTATTGCCGGCAGCGCTTTCGCTTTGATGCGTTCGGGAATTCTCGATCAAATGTATGGATCGCAAAACACAGCTTCCCAGGAGGCCCAACAACAGCTTATCCAGCCAAACGAAGAAATCCAGGGAGAAAACGGCGTATTTGTTTTGAACGAGTATCTTTTTACGGGTGATTCCCTCTACTTGAATTGGACGCTCAAGAATCTTACGGACCAGCAGTATATGTATACCATGTCGGAATTCAGGGCCAACGATACAGCTTTAGCCCCAGAGACAGAACCCTGCCTTATATCCGATTCTTTTGGCTATGGTCAGCTTTTAGGCGGTCCTATAGACGGTATTGATTTAACGGATTCAATCGAATACACCGCTCGTTATCGAGGCATCGGAAAAGATGAGTTTTCGGTTCTTCGGTCCTCACTGGAAGGAAAGACAATTACATTATCCTGCCAAATTTGTATTTGGAAGCCCCTGAGCGCTCCGGTTTTGGCTGAGAAAGGATACGACACCATAAAAAGTATTATCGGCGAAAAACGTCTGCCAACCGACTCAACTGGATTTTGCGATCTTTCAGGCTTTATTCCCGACGACAATTTTACAACATACAGCGCGGCAGAGCACGAAAAAGTATATCAGGACCTTGGTTGGGTCCAACGAATTGAAACGGTTGACTGCACTTTCAATATCGTATTGAACAGCGACGAAGTCAATGCTGTGAAACCGGTCCAAACGGTTTTCGATCTTCAGGATTGCAGATATCAGATTGAGGATTTCCAATACTCCAGCATGGGCGGATATTGCATCCTTCGCATGTATGCATCAACCGAAGCATTGGAAGCGCAGCGCGACAGCAACGTAACTCTGCTTGATGCGAATACCAAGGTGGAACTGACCGGCGGCAGCGAATGGGGAATGAAAACAGACGAAGAAGGAACGGATTATCTTTCATATCGCCTCGAACTGAATCCCGTATCCGGAGCGTTGCCTGACGCTGTGTTGATCGTACCGCGAACTTATCAGCCCGAATGGGACCCGCAGGCAGATGATTACGATCCGGCTTCTATTAACCCTGTTAACAATACATATTGGATGTATGATATGGATCGTTCCGTATACGTCCCCTTGACCGGAGAATAACTGCTGAATTGCCATAGAAAAACATAGGTGGCGCACTCGCTTGCATAGTTGTATTTGCGATGTTACGCAGACACATTAGAGCCATAGTGGCAGTATATAAAACACACTCCTCTGTCATTGTATCAATGACTAATAAACTAATACAATGACACGGCGAAATTTTACAACCTTGCGAAGGGTGCAAAATACCCAAGTGTGGAAGCAACTCTTATTATGGTAGAAACTCATCATTATACAGATTTGCTTTTAGATCTTTTCAGTTCTTTCCTTGTTTTACGAGCATCTCTTCGTGCTAAACGCGCAGCTTTCTTTAGAATTTCTATTTGCTCTTGTTTGGGTAACCTTAAAAAATCTAGAATATACATGCCCAATCGTTTGCTAAGTGCTCGCGTATACAACATATCAAAATGAAAGTACCCGAGCAGTTCATCATAATAAGACGCCAGAAAACCAATATCTAGAAGAAACTTCTCAATACTACGCTTTCGTTTCGCTGGATCAGTTTCATTCACGCTCTCATTCCAGCTTTCATCCATTGTTAGTACTCGATTCTTAACATGGTTGATGATGGACAAAAGTTTAAAATTGATATTCAGGAAAAAAACAGTTTGTATTGAATCAAGCAGGATACTGTTGTTCTGATAAGTATATGATCTATGAATCACCTCAAGCATTGTTTTATGTTCTTCGTAGAAAACGATTGAATCCGTTGTATCGTGCTTATAAGTTCGTAGTTCATTTCGTGTGCGTTCAACATTAAAAATATATCTTGCATGACTTCTTGTATTCTCATATCCTTCACAATTTTCCGTTTGCAATAAAATAATTGAAAAAAGTAAAGAAGTGCCACGGTTATAATTCCACTGATAATATTTATAAAGTATGGATTTTCGACGATGTTTTTTGGAAAATGATTGTCAAGCAACTTGATCCAAGAAAATGCATTCTCAATGCCTGATGGTAGCGCATCGGTAGGTGCCGGTGTTGTTGCTGTATTTGCATAGTGTTTACCTCCAAATAGAATATTAGTTAATGGACAATTTGTTATACTACTGTCTTCATTTCACTTTTTTATCAGAATATCATATTATCATCGTTCTAGAAAGTATTAATAGAACAGCATTAGTCAAAATGTGTGGTATAAGAATACACCTAAACGATAACAAAAGCCATGGTATCAAAGTATCGCTAAGAAGGTGCATTTTTTACGGGTTTTATTGTTTTCTGCATGATCACCATAATTGAGCTCAATAGACAATATTTGGCCAGTAGCTTCCTAATATATTCGTTTCTAACATACCCTTATATTTCAATGTTTCATGCACATTCGAGCATAAAACAATCACCTACGCATTGCATCAATACGTAGGTGATGTTTATGGTGCGATCGACGGGACTTGAACCCGTACCCTTATCGGACACGCCCCTCAAACGTGCGCGTATGCCAATTCCGCCACGATCGCAAAGTGCAACGTTGATATTATATGCATAACCGGGACGAATGTCAACCGCTTTTCGAAAACGTTCCAAGGTTTTTCAAAAACACCTTGACAGGCGGGGGGATGGCAAGTATAATAGGCGATGCAGCTAACGCATTGGGGAATTGTGTAACGGTAGCACCTACGACTCTGACTCGTATTGTCTAGGTTCGAATCCTAGTTCCCCAGCCATTTTGGCTCCATGGTCAAGCGGTTAAGACGTCGCCCTCTCAAGGCGAAATCAGGGGTTCGATTCCCCTTGGAGCTACCAGCAGCCCAACACCAGATGTCCCAGAGGGTTCTCTTGGCGGATGGTGTTTTTTTATACCCTTTTTTACGTTTCCGATGCGTCGCTTCGACTACCTGTCGGGCAGCCCGGTTGACGACTGATTTAAATTTGCCCGGCGGGTTCGCTCCCGGCTGTCGGCATACGTTATAAAGCCACTCCAGCATAGTTTATAAAATCAAAATGCACGAAGCCAAGTCGCATATGGGCAAGCGTATACACGGATCTGCGTAATCGCCCGTGTTCAGCATAGGCGCCCCGACAGATGACCCTTTTTCAGCACGCTGTTTCAGGGCTTTTCATCTCCTGCCCTCATCCGGCGAAAACAGCGCAAACCGGTTCTTGTGGTAATCCAGAATGCCGTCCCGTTTCAGCCTGGAAAGCTCCGCCGACATGGCGCTGCGGTCCACCGACAGGTAATCCGCCAGCCCCTGCCGGTCAAACGGAATCGTAAACCGGCTTGCGCCCGCCCGCTGGGCTTCGGTCATCAGATAGGCCGTCAGCTTCTCCCGCGTGGTGCGTTTGGATGTCAGTTCCATCTTGCGGGTCAACGCGATGTTCTTTTGGGAGATTACGCCCATCAGGTTGCGGATCAGCGTACCGTGGAACCCGCAGGCACGCGCGCAGGGAACCGCCAGCCTTTGGCAGTCGATCAGCATTACCTCGCTTTCAGCGGTCGCGATCACGCTTACCGGCAGCGCCTTCACCTGCGCGCACGCAAAGGATTCGCCAAACAGCTCCCCCGTGCCGAAATTGCCCAGTATGCTGCGGTTGCCGTAAAAATCATCATGCACCACCTGCACCCCGCCGCTCAGCACAATGCCGAACCGGCGGATGCTCTCGCCGCTGGAAAAGACGGTCTGGTTTTTTATGTAACGCACCACCCGCGCGTCCAGACAGGCCAGTAATTGCGGCAGTTCCTCCGGCCTGATGTTCTGAAACAGCTCCACGCTTTTCAGAATTTCAAAATATTCTTCCATAACAGCTCCGTTTTGTTGTATTTCCAACATACTATTCAGCCACAGCATACTAAAATGAAACCGTAAAGTCAAGGAGCTGCTAGTTTACGCGATCGCGGCCCCTCCCTGTAACCCCCTCCCGCAAACGGGAAGAGAGAGAGGAATGTTATGCTTCGCAAGATCATTAAAATCGATGAGGATAAATGCACCGGCTGTGGGCTGTGTGCGGAGGCCTGCCACGAGGGCGCCATCGGGATGGTAAACGGAAAGGCGCGCCTGCTTCGGGACGATTATTGCGACGGGCTGGGGAACTGCCTGCCCGCATGCCCCGCCGGAGCCATCAGCTTTGAGGAGCGGGAAGCCGAAGCCTATAACGAAGCCGCCGTGGAGGCGCATAAACGGCAGAACGCCCCGTTGGCCTGCGGCTGTCCGGGCACGCAATCCCGCGCCATCCGCCGCGAGCCTGCGGAAACCGCCCCCGAGCCCCACGAAAACCCGAGCCGCCTCACCCAGTGGCCGGTGCAAATCAAGCTTGCGCCAGTCAACGCGCCCTATTTCAAGGATGCCCATCTGCTGATCGCCGCCGATTGCACGGCCTACGCTTACGGCGATTTCCACAACCGCTTCATTCGCAACCGTGTCACCCTGATCGGCTGCCCCAAGCTGGACGAGGGGGATTACACCGAAAAGCTTACGGACATCATTCAATACAACGATATTCAAAGCGTTACCATCGTCCGCATGGAGGTTCCCTGCTGCGGCGGCATTGAGAACGCAGCCAAACGCGCGCTGCAAAACAGCGGAAAGTTCATCCCGTGGAGCGTCGTAACCATTGCGACCGACGGAAGAATCCTGGAATAGGAGGATTGTTGGAATGAACGAGGAAATATTTAACATACCGAGAGAAAATCAGACCGTTGTCGAAAAGGTACTGCTGGACGATTACCTGCAATACATTCATATGGTGTTCGCTCCGGGCGACGGGCTGCCGGAGCACAATGCCAACGCCAACGTGTACATGACGGTTATACGTGGAACACTCTCCATCGCGCTGGACGGGCGGGAGCCCCGCCGTTACGATGCCGGAACCTTGCTGAAGATTCCTGTACGAACCAAAATGAACGTACGCAACTCCGGGCTGGAAACGCTGGAACTGATCGTGGTGAAAGCGCCCGCCCCAACCCGTTGACAACCAAAGGAGGCACAAAAATGAGCATGTTTTGTTATCAATGTCAGGAAACCGCAGGCGGTAAAGGCTGCACCCTGCGCGGCGTATGCGGCAAGACCGAGGAAGTCGCCAAGCTGCAGGATTTGCTGATCTACACCCTCAAGGGCATTGCGGAGATCGTCGTTAAAGGGAAGCTCGACCTCGCAAAGCAAGGCAATCTGGAACGGGAACTCTTCAACAGCCTGTTTATGACCATCACCAACGCCAACTTCGACGACGGCGCAATTGAACGGCAGATCCTGAAAATGATCGATATCCGCGATCGGCTTCCCGCACCGGACGCCCGCCTGCACGGCGCCGCCACCTTCACCGTAACGGCCCGCGAAACCATGTTGCAAAAGGCAGAAATGATCGGTGTGCTGGCAACTGAGAACGAGGATGTGCGCTCCCTGCGGGAAATGATCACCTACGGGGTGAAAGGGATAGCGGCTTATGCCGAGCACGCGGCCAACCTCGGCCAGACCGATCCCGACATCAGCGCGTTCATCTGCGAAGCGCTGGCCGCAACGCTGGATGACAGCCTGACCGCCGACGAGCTGGTTGCGCTCACGCTGAAAACCGGCGAGCACGGCGTGAAAGCGATGGTCCTGCTGGATGGGGCCAACACCGGGCGTTTCGGCCACCCTGAGATCACCAGCGTCGATATCGGCGTTCGCCAAAACCCCGCCATCCTGATTTCCGGCCACGACTTGACCGATTTGGAACAACTGCTGGAACAAACACAGGGCACCGGCGTAGACGTGTACACCCACAGCGAAATGCTGCCTGCTCATTACTACCCCGCGTTCAAGAAGTTCCCGAACTTCGTGGGCAACTACGGCAACGCCTGGTGGAAGCAGACGGAAGAATTCGCTTCCTTCCACGGGCCCATCCTGTTCACCACTAACTGCATTGTGCCCCCGCGCAGCGAAGAGGTGAAGGGCCGCATCTTTACCACCGGCTCCGCCGGTTATCCCGGCTGCCGCCACATCCTGCCGGATCAGGACGGCCGGAAGGACTTCGCCGAGATCATCGCACTGGCGAAAACACTGCCCGCGCCGGAGGAAATCGAAACCGGCAGCATCGTGGGCGGGTTCGCGCATAATCAGGTAATCGCCCTTGCGGATAAAATCGTCGAGGCGGTGAAAACCGGAGCGATCAGGAAGTTCTTCGTCATGGCGGGCTGCGACGGGCGTATGAAATCCCGCGAGTATTACACAACCTTTGCCGAGAAGCTGCCCAAAGACACGGTCATCCTTACCGCGGGCTGCGCCAAGTACCGCTACAACAAGCTGAAGCTGGGTGATATCGGCGGTATCCCGCGTGTGCTGGACGCGGGCCAGTGCAACGATTCCTACTCGCTCGCAGTCATCGCCCTGAAGCTGCAGGAAGTGTTTGGGCTGGAGGATATCAACCAGCTGCCCATCGCCTTCAACATCGCGTGGTATGAGCAGAAAGCCGTTATCGTATTGCTGGCACTTTTGTACCTCGGCATCAAGAACATCCACCTCGGCCCCACGCTGCCGGGCTTCCTCTCCCCCAACGTCGCAAAGGTATTGGTGGAGAAGTTCGGCATCGCAGGCATCGGCACGCCGGAGGATGATATCGCGCTGTTCCTGAACGCGTAACCATAAAACACAAAGCGCAGCCCGGCTTCGGAAAGTCCGAAGCCGGGCTGTTTAATTTGTTTTTAGAAAAAATCCGTAAGTTTAAACATTTGCCCTCGTTTTTCGGGAGAAACCGCCGTCCCCCATCGACAATCCCGGGCCAACCGGCACAACCGGTTCCGTTTGGGCGCTGCGTCCCAACTGCTCCCCCGCGTCGGTTTGTTTTTTCAGATCACCTTTCCGGGATTGAGAATCCCGTTGGGGTCGAAGGTCTGCTTAATGCCCCGCATCAGCCGGATCTGCGTTTCGCCCAGCGATTCCCGCAGGAACGCGCGCTTGGCGTGGCCCACGCCGTGCTCCCCGCTCACCTCGCCGGAAAGCGTTTTGGCGGACGTGTACAGCGAGTCCATCACGCTTTCCACCTTCGCTTTCCAGTCGGCTTCGCAAAGCCCGTCCCGGCAGGCGTAAATGTGCAGGTTGCCGTCTCCCGCGTGCCCGAACGAGCAGATGCGCACGCCTTCCGTTTTACCGATCTCCACGCTTTTGGCCACGAACGCCGCAATCCGGTCCCGCGGCACCACCACGTCGCATTCGTCCATGCCCGTCGTGCCGTTCTTGATCGCCTCCAGAAACGCGCCCCGCGCGTTCCAGATGCTCTCCTTGCGCTCGTCCGTGTCCGCCAGCAGCACGTCCTTCGCGCCCAGCGACAGGCACAGGTCGGTCAGCGTGTCCACCGCGGGCTGCAGCGCGCTTTCGCTCGTCCCGTCCAGCCGCACCAGCAGGTACGCGTCCGCGCTGGTATCCGGAAACTGCTTGCCCAGATACGTTTCCGCCGAGGCGATCACCTCGCGCTCCATAAACTCCACCGCCGTCGGCTCACACCCGCAGCCCAGCACCGCGGGCACCGCCCCGATGCACTCGTCCAGATCGTCGAACGGAATCAGCAGGCTCAGGTTCGTTTTCGGCTCGGGAATCAGCTTCACCGTCAGCTTCGTCAGGAACCCGAGGGTGCCCTCGCTGCCGACCATCAGGTCGATAAGGCTGTAGCCGCTGGAGCACTTCACGTTCTTGCCGCCCAGCTCCAGTACCTCGCCGTTTGCCAGTACCACTTCCATGCCCAGCACGTAGTCCCGCGTTACGCCGTAGCGCACGGCGCGCATGCCGCCCGCGTTGGTCATGGCGTTGCCGCCCATCGTGGCCGTTTTCTCGCCGGGGTCCGGCGGGTAGAACAGCCCCGTGCCTTCCAGCGCCTTGGGAAACTCCATCAGCAGCACGCCCGGCTCCACCGTGGCCGTCATGTTCTTTGCGTCCACCTCGAGCACCTTTTTCATCTTCTCGGTGGACAGCACCACGCCGCCTTCGGTCGCCACGCACCCGCCGCACAGGCCCGTGCCCGCGCCGCGCGGCGTAACGGCGATGTTGCGCCCGTTGCAGTAGCGAAGCACCGCCGCCACGTCCTCCGTGGAAAGCGCCTGCAGCACCGCGTCCGGCCTGAAATGGCCGTACTCCGTCATTTCATCGTGGTCGTAATCCACGCTGATCGCCTCGCCGGTAAACACCCGGCCCGGCAGCAGTTCTTCCAAATACGCGATGTCCTTCGCGTCCACCGGCTTGAACGGTTTCATGCGGCGGCCTCCTTCAGCTTCGCGATCAGCCCCCGAAGGATCGGGTACAGGTCGCCCACGATCGCCACGTGCGCCACGTCGAAAATCGGCGCTTCCGCGTCGGTATTGATGGCCACGATGCGCTCGCTGCAGTTCATGCAGCTTTTGAACTGGATGGCTCCGCTCACCCCGCAGGTGATAATGAGCCTCGGCCGCACCGTGCGCCCGGACAGCCCGATTTGCCGGTTATTATCCGCCCAGCCCATTTCCACCAGCGGGCGGCTGACCGCCCAGTCCCCGCCCAGCAGGGCCGCCAGCTCTTTCACCAGCGCGAGGTCGGCCTCCTTCTGCAAGCCGCGTCCGCCGACCACGAGGATTTCCGCGTCGGAGATGGTTTTGCAGGGCGGCACCGGCACGGTGCTTACGTGCGTTACGGGGGATTCCCCGACCTCCTTGGGGATTTTGCGGTTCACAATCTCGCCTGCCGCCTGTTCCCGGCGGGCGGGCGCATCCATCACCTTATAGCGCACGGTGGCGAACTGGGGCCGCGTGCGGGTGGTGACGATCTGCGCCATGATGTTGCCGCCGAACGCCGGGCGAATCTGCACCAGATCGGTGTTCTTCCGGAGTTCCAGTTTCGTACAGTCGGCGGTGAGCCCGGTATGAAACCGGGTGGAAAGCCGGGGCGCAAGGCTCCGGCCCAGCGACGTCGCGCCCACCAGCACCACGCTGGGCTTCAGCCTGCGAATCGCGTCCGCCACGCAGGCGGCGTAGGCGTCCGCGCGGAAGTAGGCAAGCGTGGGATCGTCGTACACAAACACCTCGCTCACGCCGTAGTGCCGCAGTTCCTCGGCATGCGCGGTCAGGCCGCTGCCCACCAGCACGGCCTTCACCTGAAAGCCCACGGGCTTTGCCAGCTTCAGCGCCTCGCCGATCAGCTCCAACCCCACGGGGTGCAGCCTGCCGCAAACGACCTCCGCGAACACGAGGATATCGTTCCACTTGGTCTTGTCCACCGAGTCCACTTTGGTTTCCAGCCGGATAATCGCCTGCTTCGGGCAGGCTTTCACGCACACGCCGCACACCTTGCAGGCGGCGTTCAACTCCGGCTTGCCGTCTTTCATATCAATGGCGCCGAAAGGGCAGCTTTGCGCGCATTGCCCGCATCCGTCGCATTTACGTTCCAGAATCGCGATTTGTGCCATGGTGCTGCCGCCCCTTTCTAAATAAACTTCCAATGTTGTAAAGCGTCGCAAAGTTTTCCGTCGCAGCCGTCGCCCGACCACACTTCCTTCTCCGCGCCGCAGGGCGGCGGGAAGATACGCTCCACCTGCGTGGGGCTGCCGGAAAGCCCGTAGTGCTCGGCATTGGTATCCGGAAACGCGTCCAGCCCAACGATGTGTATGGGCCGGTCTTTCACCTGTTTCGCCGTTTTCAGCGAGGGCAGGCGCGGCATATAAATATCCTTCTCCACCGTCACCAGACAGGGAAAGGGCATGTGAACAGTTTCCACCACGTCCTGCAGCTGCTGTTCCACGTCCACGCCGTCGCCCGTCGCCTCGATGCGGGACACCCACGCCGCGTGCGGGATGCCCATATGTTCGGCGATCGCGGGGCCGACCTGCGCGGTGTCCCCGTCGGTGGTCTGCCGTCCGCACAAAATAAGGTCGAAATCCCCCGCGCTGCGGATGGCCTGCGAAAGCGTGTAGCTGGTGGCCAGCACGTCCGCCCCGCCCAGCCGCCGGTCGGAGAACACATAGCCGTCGTCCGCGCCCATGCGGTACGCCTCGGCGATGATCGCCTGTGCCTGCGGCGGGCCCATGGTGCCCACGGTTACCGTGCCGCCGTGCGCCTCGCGCAGCCGCAGCGCCGTCTCCAGCGCGTACAGGTCGTAGGGGTTCATTTTGCTTTGCACCCCTGCCCGCTGCAGCACGCCCGTCTTCTCGTCCACCTGCACCTTGTTGGTCGCAGGCACCTGTTTGATGCACACGAAGATGTTCATCATCTGTTTTTGCACTCTCCCTGTTGTATCGCCCGTAAAAAGCCGTCCTGTTATACCGCCGCGCCGTTACGCAAGCTGTTCCAGCGCCAGCAGCACCGCGCCTTCCTCCGCCGTACCGCCCTTTTCCTGCACGGCCAGTTCGGGCAGCCGGTCTGAAAGCAGCTCCAGCAGGCGGCCGCGGATGCGTGGATTGTGCTCCATCACGCCGCCGGAAAGCGCCAGCCTGCCGCCTTGCAGAGGCATCCGTTTCACCACGCTCTCCACCAGCAGCGCCAGTTCCTCCGCCGCTTTTTCGCAGATGTCCGCGGCCAGCGCGTCCCCCCGCGATGCGTAGTCGGCCACCAGCCGGGCGGCTGCCGCCACGGTGGGCTTGTCGAAATGGTGGTGGATCAGCGCCACAAAGTCGCCCGGCAATTCAATGTGAAAATGCGCCATCAACGCGGGCAGCATTCCCGTGGGCAGGTCGCGGCCCTCCGCCGCACGCAGCGCGCGGCGTACGGCACACCAGCCGATCCAGCAGGCGGAACCCTCGTCCCCCAGCATGTAGCCTAATCCGCCCGCCCGCGCGCTGGCGCCGTCGCTTCGCCGGGCCAGCGCCAGCGAACCTGTGCCGCCGATCAAACAATATCCCTGCGTATCGCCCAGCGCGCCCACCAGCAGAATTTCACCGTCGTTACAAAGCTTAACGGGGCAGGCAATCCCCAGCGTCTCCCGAAAGAAACGCGTAAACAGTTCGCGTTCCGCAGGCCTGTCCAGCCCCGCGGAGCCGAAACAGCCCGCGCCGAATTGGGCGGGGGTTACCCCGGCCCCGGCGCAGGCGCGCTCCATCAGCGCTCGCAGGTTTTGCTGCGCCGCTTCGATGCCGACGGAGTAGATATTGGTACTGTCGTTTTCCACACGGTGGATCAGCCGCCCGTCGCCGTCCGCAATGCGTATCCGCGAGCGCGTGCCACCGCCGTCGATTCCAAAAACATAGGTCATTCTTTCCGCTCTCCGCAAACCGGCTACGCCTGTTTTTCCATTTCGTTCAGCCATTGTTCGCACACCATCAGCATCCGCGGCAGGTGGAAGAACCCCTTCCATTTTCCGCCCTTCAGGCCGAACGCCGGCTCGCCCTCACGGCTCAGATAGCCGTACCACTCGCCGCCCGCGCGATCGGCAAAATGCGTAAAGCTGTACTCGTGCAGCTTTTTGAACCATTCCTCATGCGCCTTGCTGCCCGTCAGCTTTGTGGCCAGCAGCATGGCGTTAATCGCCTCGTTGTGTACCCACCAAAGCTTCATGTTGGATTCCAGCTTGTCCGTCGGGTAGCCCATATAATCCTGATAGTAAAAGATGCCGCCGTACTGCTTATCCCAGCCGCTTTCGATGCACCAGAGCATGATCTCGGCCACATCCTCCACCATGCTTTGGTCGTGCAGGATGGTATCGGCCACGTCCATCACAAACCACAGGATTTCCAGCGCATGGCCGGGGTTCAAAAGCCGCCCTTCCATGATATCGAACAGATGCCCTCCATCCGGCAGAACGCGTTCAAACACGCGCTTGCGCTCCCGGTCCACATGGCGGGTAAAGAAGATGTCCAGATTCTCTTTCACAATGGGCATCAGCTCGTCGTCGCCAATGAAGCCTTTCAGCTCGCGCGCCATCATCATCTGGATCATCGGGAATGCCATGGCCCCCAGCTTGCGTGCGCCCGGCACCGGCTTGGTCCAGACGCCCTTGGGGCAGTCCTTGCGCTCCTGGATGCGGCGGTAGGTGCGCAGGGCTTCCCGCCCCGCCTCCTCATCCCCGCTCACACGGGAATACTCCGCCAGCGCCGTACACATAAAGCAGTCCGCAAAGATGTTGTACGGCGCCAACAGCGGGTTGCCCTGCCGGTCCATCGCGAAATAATAATCGCCGTTTTCCGCACGGCCGTGCGCGCGCATAAACTCCACGCCGTGCTTTGCCGCCGCCAGCCATTCCGGCCGAGTGCCGTATACGGAGCAAAGCTTGGAAAACATCCAGATTTCCCTGCCCTGCATCCAGGCGTATTTATCGGTATCAAACACCTGACCGTAGCGTTCCAGGCAGGTCGTGTATCCGCCGCATTCGCGGTCGAGCGAATGATTGAGCCAGAAAGGAACCACCGAGTTGAACAGTTCGTCGCGATAGATATGATGATACCGTGCAATTTCCGATTTGTCCATATGTAAAGCCTCTGTTCCGTTACTTTACGGCGCCCGCCGTCATACCTTTAATGAAATACTTGGACATCGACAGGTAGAGGATCAGCATCGGCACGATGGCGATACTCAGCCCTGTAAACAGCAGATCCCACTTGGTGGAATGCTGCCCGATGAAGGACGCAAGCCCGACGGGCAGGGTTTTCAGCTTATCGTTCTGGATAAACACCAGCGGGAAGAAGAATTCGTTCCAGATCGGCACGGCGTTGTAGATGGTTACCAGCGCGACGGACGGCATACAGATCGGCATGATGATCTGCCGGTAGATGCGGAAGTCGTTGCAGCCGTCGATGCGCGCAGCCTGCTCCAGCGCGTTGGGGATGGTTTTCATAAACCCGGCCAAAATGAACACCGTCGAAGGGATGCCCATGGCAATGTAAATAAAAATCAGCGAAAAGGGGCTGTCCATCAGGTTCAGCTTCTTCACAATCTGGAACAGCGGGATTACCGCCGCTTTCAGCGGAAGCATGATGCCGCTTAAGAACAGCATGTAAAGCAGCGTGCTGCCCTTGAACCGGTAGCGCGAAATGCCGTAGGCGGCCATGGAGCCGAAGATTACGACAAACGTCATGGAAACGAAGGTGTACAGGAAGCTGTTCAGGAAGTAGCGCCCGAAGCCCTGATCCACCCAGACGTTGGCATAGTTGCCGAACTCAAACGTCGCGGGCATGGAAAACGGGTATTTCATGATCTCGCGCGTCGTTTTGAACGAGGAAAGAATCATGTTGAACAGCGGATAGATAATCAGGATTACATAGGTAATCATGATCGCCTGCATCAGTACGATGAAAACCCGCTTAGGCCGGGATGCGAAGCGGTACTGCATATCGGTTGTCACAGTTCCACCTCCCTGGATTTCGTAATGCCGATGGAAATCAGCGAAATCGCAAACGTCATCAGGTAGATCACAACGGCGATGGCGGAGCCAACGCCGATCTCCGGCGAGCCGGAATCCACCGAGCCGAACGCGGTGCGGTAGAACAGGGTGCCGATGGTATCGGTGGCATAGTTGGGCGCGCCGTCCAGCCCGGCCATAGTATATACCTGCTCGAACACGTTCAGGCTGCCGATAATGGTAAGCACCGTGATAATGGTGATAGCAGGCACAATCAGCGGAAGCACGATGTGGAAGAACATCTGCCCCTCATTGGTGCCGTCCAGATAGGCGGCCTCGGTGCATTCCGCCGGCACATTGTCAATGGCGGTCATAAACACCAGCGCTGGGAAGCCGACCCAGCGCCATATATTCACAAGAATAATGGCGTAGGTGGCCGTTTTTTCGTTGCCGAGCCACGCGGTGGCGTACTGGCCAAGCCCCATGGCGGTCAGCAGCGAGTTGATCATGCCGTTGGGCCGCAGGTACAGCCCCCACAGGAAGCCGACCGCGACGATGGAAAACAGCACGGGAATAAAGAACACGCGGCGGTAAAACTGGTTCCCGGCAATCCTGCGGCTGAGCACATAGCCGAACAGCAGACCGGTAAGGTTTTGAAACACCATCGTGACAACAAACCATTTGGCATTGTTGCCGAGGGCGTTGAAAAAGCGCATCTGATAGGGATATCCGGTAAAGAGCCTCTTGAAATTGTCAAGGCCCACAAAGTCGAGCCGAATCAGCTGATTCCAGGCGAAAAAGCTGTTGAACAGCGACATAAAAAGCGGCAGCAGAATAAACACAAATACGATGAGAAGCCCAGGTGTGACGAAAAAGGTGATCCACCCGGCCTGACTGCGATGATTTCTCCGTTGCATCCGACACCCCTCCTGATTCGGAGTCTGAGATAAGCACACTGGTGATCGCTTTGCGGATGTTTCGGCAGGGAGCGGACGGTTCCGGCAAGATAAGCCGCATAAATAGCAGCGCTATTTACTGGTAAGCAATGTGTCAAAAGCCTGCGCGATACCCTGTTGAATTTTTAGCCAACTGTACCTTGGAAATCCCAAGGAGCAGCAGCGCTGAGCCGGGGGCACCGGGAGCGCGGGTTGGCGAAAAACAGCCGACAGTGTGCGAGAGGTTTTTGAGTGCTTGCCGCGGGCTTTTAACCGGAATCGGTATGCCATGCCGCAACGGTCGCGAAGCGCTTGGTTCCGTGCTTGTCTGGCGATAAGCGTATAGCGATAGGTACAGGATTGCCCTGCCGGTTGGGCGGTTAACAACATTGTAACACGGCCGGCAGGGCAATCTCAACGAATTGGAGGAGAGAGATTTTTCCCTCTCCTCCGGAGGTCGATTTTACTTCTGGAACGGGGTGTAGTAGGTGGCGATGCCGTCCTGTACCTGTTTGCACACATCCTCGGCAGTCAGCGTGCCGGTGAACATGCCCTGAGCGGCCGCCTGGAACAGGGAGGAGCCGGTGGGCTGGTTGTAACGGAAGCCGACCAGGAAGAGGTAAGGCGTGTTGTTCTTCTGCAGCTCCAGCACCTTGGAGATGAAGGGGTTGGAAGACACGTCCACGCCGGGCACATCCGAAACCATGGCCAGGTCGCTTACCATCTGCGCGCCGAACTCGGGCGTAGCCAGGAACTTAACGAACTTCAGCGCGGCTTCCTGCTTGGTGGAAGAAGCGGCGACGGAGAAGTTCATATCGGCGTACACGGATACGTAAGCCGGGTCGGATTCCGTTTTGCCGGGAACGGCGAAGATGTCGAAGTCAAGATCCGGATTCTCGGTCTTGAAATATCCGGCTTCGAAAGAGCCGCCCAGGAAGTGCGCGCTCATCTCGTTGATGAAGCTGGACTGGGCATCCGTGTAAGCGACGCCTTCAAACATGTTGGGCATGTAGGGGGTCAGGGCAAGCATGTCGTTGACGGCGGATACGAAAATGGGATCTTCGAAGTTCGTCTCGCCGGTGATCACCTTATCGTAGAAGTCGTTGCCGCCGTACTGGGAAGCACCCGCCGCGCCGAACAGCATCTCGCAGTTCCAGCCGTCTTTGGTGCCGTTGGCCAGCGCGTCGTAACCGGCGTCTTTGCAGGCCTGCAAGTTGGAAAGGAACTGATCCCACGTGGTGGGCACAGTCAGCCCGAGATCGCTGTAAACCTTCTTATTATAGTAGCAAAGCATCGTCTGGCTGGTCGCCGGCACACCGTAGATTTTGCCATCGGTGGTGGAGATGGCGCCCTGGCGGGCCGCATCGGAGAAGTCCTTCAGTTCGGGCATCAGCTCATCCAGCGCGAGCATGTAGCCGGAATCCGCAAACGTCTGCAGGCCGCCGTACGCACGGCTCATGAACACGTCCGGCGCGCTGTCGCCCGCAAGCGCGGCGGACAGGATGGTGTTGTATTCGGTGTTCTTAATCGGGTTTTGCACAACAGTAATGTCGGGATTCGCTTCTTCAAACTGAGCGATGATCTTGTCGTAGAACGCGGTGTCTTCCGGGCGCCAGGTCCAGAATTGGATTTCCGTGGCGTTTTCCGCCAACGCGGGCATCGCAAATACTGAAGCGAGAAGGGTAAGCACCGTCAGGATAACGAGCAGCCTTTTCATATAGATTCCTCCAATTCAGATTTTTGTAGAAGCACGATCCTTCATCCGAGCACAGGATAGCAAAAAGCCGGAGGAAAGTCAAGCATTGTGCTATACTTTTATGAAATAAATTTTACGCGTAACGCCGTATGTTTCGCGTTCCCTTTGCAAGCGAAATATTTCAATCCATTTATCTATAACGCTTTTCTGTTTTGTATACAGAAATTAATTACCTAATTTGTTTTTATCTCCGTACCATTATTGCATTTTGTCCTTCCTTCCTGTATAATTGTTTCAGCCGATACGGAGATGCCGTCAATGACGCCGGCAGTTAAGGAAGGGATCGTATGGAGGATTGCATTCTGAAAATCCGTCAGCTGGAGGACCAGCTTTCCGCATCGGAAAGCCGTGTCGCACAGTTCCTGAAACAAAACGCTTCCGAAATACTCAGCATGTCCATCCGGGAGGTCGCGGAGGCCTGCGGCACCAGCAGCCCGACCATTGTACGCCTATGCAAGCATTTGGGTTATAAAGGCTATAAAGAGTTTTGCATGGCCCTCTCGGCGGACCTCGCCAGCGGAGGCGAAGCCCGCATTCAATATCAGGACGTCAGTCCCGGGGACGATCTATCCACAATTCTTCAAAACGTAACCAGCCATAATCAGGCCGCCATCGCGGATACGATGCGCCTTCTGAAACTGGATACCTACGCCCGCGCGGTGGCCGCCCTTGTCAAAGCCCCCCGCGTAGATTTTTACGGCGTGGGCGCGTCCGGCGTTGTGGCGCAAGACGCCCACCAAAAATTCCTGCGGCTGGGCAAACCGTCCCAGACTTCGCTGGACAGCCATGTGCAGGTGGTTCAGGCGGCGTCGCTGCACAAATGCGATGTTGCGGTGCTGTTTTCCTACTCCGGTGAAACCACCGATATACTGGATACGCTCCACGAGGTGCAAAAAACCGGCGCAACCACCATCTCGGTCTCGCGTTACGGCAGCACCCGCCTGAGCCGGGCCGCGGATATTCCGCTTTTCGTCGCTTCCACGGAAACCATCATCCGTTCCGCCGCCATGTCCTCCCGGATCGCCATGATGCACGTCGTCGATTTACTTTTTACCGGCGTCGCCACCGAAGCGTTCGACGAGTACAA
>JAQUXV010000231.1 GCA_028692205.1 Eubacteriales bacterium | reverse complement strand
TGCCGGAGACGGGGTTGGTGGCCTCTGCGACGGAGGACGTGGTGCCCAGCGCGAAGAGCATTACCAAAGCCAATACGAGAGCGACAAACTTTTTCATGGTGACCCTCCTATTCAATTCTGTAGGGTTCCGGCCTAGCGCGTAACCCTTGTTGAACACAGTATAGCACCTTTTTCATTTGTTGGCAAGCGATAATTCAGATATTTTCAGCACTAATTTAATAAACAACAAAAATAGCATCAGATCGTTATATTATAAGCATTTTAAGCGACTTTAACTTATATTTGTTTAGTGTTAAGCAGATTTTCTGGTTTAATTTTTGGTTGATTAGTGTTGACATTAGTACATGAAAAAACTATAATGGTGATGTGAACAAACAAAGGTGTTTATATTGTACAGCGCTAAACACTAGCGCAGCATGTTCAAAAATCGAAAGCGTGCAGGTGAAGGCAGATGGAAAATGAGCGCCGGTACCCGACGGATGAGGAAGCCAAGAAGCTGATTGTGGAAATCGGAAAGCGGATGTACCAGAAAAATTTTGTGGCCGCCAACGACGGGAACATCAGCTGTAAAGTGGATGACGACATTATCTGGACAACCCCTACGGGCGTGTCCAAGGGCTTCATGTGCGAAGATGAAATGGTCAAGCTGCGGCTGGACGGCACAGTGCTGCGCCAGGGCGAGCGGGGCCCGTCCAGTGAAGCGAAAATGCACCTCCGTATTTACCAGGAAGATCCTTCGGTGATGGGCGTGTGCCACGCGCATCCGCCGATCAGCACATCGTTCGCCATTGCGGGCATCGGGCTGGACAAGGCCATTTACCCCGAAGCGCTGGTGAACCTGGGCACCGTGCCCTGCGTGCATTACGAAGCGCCCGGGTCGCAGGGCATTCCGGATTCCATCGCCCCGTTTGTGAAGGATTATAACGCCCTGCTGCTGGCCAACCACGGCGCGGTGGCATGGGGAAAATCGCTTATGGAGGCGTGGTACCGCCTCGAATCCACCGAGCATTACGCCATGGTTATCATGTACACGGGCAATATTATCGGAAAGGCGAACGTGCTGAGCTGCGACCAGGTAAACGAACTGATTGAGATTCGCAACCGGCTGGGCATCACGTCCGGCGGGGTTCCGCCCTGCTCGGCGCGCCCCACCAACACACAGGATGTTATTGCCGGCAATTCGCCTGCCGGAACCTCGCCGTTGACGGCGCAGGCTTGCGGCTGCGCGGGCAACGCCGCCCAAAGCGAGGCGGACGTGCAGGCGATTACCCG
This sequence comes from Eubacteriales bacterium, assembly GCA_028692205.1. Next base: position 3,789 of record JAQUXV010000231.1, on the reverse strand, counting down.
CGCGGTGCTGGAGCGCCTGCAGGGGTTGAACCGTTAAAAACGCCGGACGGGCGGAGGGTATGGCATGAAAGCGATCGTACTGGGCGGCGTGGCCGCGGGCATGAGCGCCGCGTCCAAGCTGAAGCGGGAAAGGCCGGACGCCGAGGTTACGGTGTACGAACGGGGAAGTTTCCTATCTTATGGGGCCTGTGGACTGCCCTACTTTATCGGGGGTTTTAACGAAAACCCCGCATTGCTGATCGCCCGCACGCGGGAGCAGTACGACCGGATGGGCATTCGCACCTTCCTGCGCCACGAGGCGTATCGGGTGGACCCGGAAGCGAAACGCGTGGAGGTTCGCAACGTGGATACTGGCGAAACCTTTGCCGATTCCTACGATGTGCTGATGATCGGCGTCGGCTGCGACAGCGTGATGCCGAAGGTACCCGGGTCCGACCTGCCCGCCGTGTTCTATGTGAAAACCATGGAGGACGGCCTGCTGTTTGAAAAGATCGCCCGCATTCCAGAGGCGGAAAACGTGGTGATCGTCGGCGGCGGTTACATCGGGGTGGAAATGGCGGAGGCGATGCTGCACCTGCGGAAAAAGGTGACGATCATCGAAGCGGCCGAGCGCCTGCTGGCGCCGTTTGAGCCGCCGTTTTCGGAACTGGCGGCGCAGGAGCTGGAGAAAAACGGCGTTACCCTGCGCCTTGGAGAACGCGTGACCGCGTTTATCGACGAAGGGGATCACCGGATTGTGCGCACTGACCGGGGCGAATACTCCGCTGATATCGTGCTGGTTTCGGTGGGCATTGTGCCCGCCACGGGCTTCCTGAAGGATACAAAACTCGCCATGGCGAGAAACGGCGCGCTGGTCGTGGACCGCGAACAGCGCACCAGCCTGCAGGATATTTTTGCGGCGGGGGATTGCGCGGTGTGCTGGCACCGCGTCGCTGAAGAAAACTACTTTCTGCCGCTGGGAACGGTGGCCAACAAGTGCGGGCGCATCGCCGGGGGCAACATGGCCGGCGGGCATACGGTGTTCGAAGGGGCGCTGGGCACCGCGGCCATCAAGGTGTGCGGGCTGGAAATGGGCCGCACGGGGCTTGGCGAGGCCGACGCCAAACGCAAGGGATACGATTATGCCGTAAAGCTGGTGACCGCGACGGATCACCCCGCCTACTACCCCGACCCCGTAAAGCTTACGATAGAACTGATCTATGAAAAACGCACGCTGCGCCTGTTGGGGGCCAACATTGCCGGTGCGCGCAACGCCGTATTGCGGCTGGATATTTTCGCTACCGCCATCCACGCGGGGCTTTCCACCGCGGAACTGGGCACGGTGGATCTGGCCTACGCGCCGCCTTTCGCCAGCGTATGGGACGCGGTACACATCGCCGCCAACGCCGCCAAATGAGGCGCGGCGAACCACGAAAAGCGAGGTGCTCCCATGGGTAAACTGACCGATCTTGCCACCGCGGCGGCGGCCGTGCCCGACGGAGCCCTGCTGGGGTTGGGCGGCAACACCCTGAACCGTGCGCCGATGGCGGCGGTGATGGAGCTGGCCCGGCAGAAAAAGCGCGGGCTTCGGCTGGTGAAAACCGCCGGGGGCATGGATGTGGATCTGCTTTGCTTTGCGGGCTGCGTGCAGAGCGTGGATGCGGGCTTTATCAGCTACGAGACGGAATACGGCCTCTGCGGGCATTACCGCAAAGCCGTGCAAAGCGGCAGCGTGACCGCGCACGAGCACGCCTGCTACACCGTCATTTCCGCGCTGCGGGCGGCGAGCTATGGCATTCCGTTTATGCCGGTGCGGGGGCTGAAGGTGAGCGACCTGGTGGCCGCCAACGACTACTTTTCCGCGGTGACCGACCCCTTTACCGGGGAGACGCTCAACGCCGTTCGCGCCCTCCGGCCGGACGTGAGCATCGTACACGCGCAGATTGCCGATGAAAAGGGCAATGCGCTGATTACGGGCCCGCAGTACGACGATATTTTGCTTTCCCGCGCTTCCAAAACCGTGATCGTTACGGCGGAGCGCATGGTGGGGGATGCGTACTTTGCCTCGGGAGACGTAAAGGCCGATATCCCGCATTTTCTGGTGAGCGCCGTTGTTTATGCGCCGCGAGGCGCGCAGCCCTGCGCCTGCCACGGTTGCTACAGCCCCGGAGACGACGGCATCCGCTCCTTCCTGAGCCTGCAAAACGGCGCGGAACTTGCGGAGTGGCTGCAAAGGAGAGCGTGACATGCTGAGGACCTGCGATATTATGACGGTCTGCATGGCGCGGCTGATCCGGGATGGGGAGACGGTTTTCCAAGGTGTAAGCTCCCACATGCCGATGATTGCGTCGATGCTGGCCCGGCGCACCCACGCGCCCAACGCCGTACACCTGAACATTCCCGGCGGTGTGGACCCCCGTTCGCCCCGCCTGCAGCGCTTCACCAGCGCGGGGGACGAGCTGTGGCAGAGCGCCGAGGCGGAGTTTCCGCTTCGGGAGGTGTTCGACCTCAGCATGCGCGGTGGGCTGGACGTGGCGTTTTTAAGCGGCGTTCAGTTTGACAACCACGGCAGCGTGAACGCCTCGGTGATCGGCGATTACAAAAAGCCCAAGGTTCGCCTGCCGGGCGGCGCGGGCAGCGCCGTGCTGATCCCCACGGCCAAACGCGCGATCATCTGGCGCACCAAGCACGACCGGCGCACGTTTGTGGAAAAGGTGGATTTTGTAACCGCGCGCGGCAACGTGAGCGATATCGTTACTCCGCTTTGCCACTTTACGATGTATCAGGGCGAGCTGATTCTGCAGTCCGTTCACCCAACCTCCAGCATTGAGGAAGTCGCCGCCAACACTGCCTTTCCCATCCGGTACCTGACCCTGACGTCCACCCCGCCGCCGACCGCGGAAGAGCTGAACGCGCTTCGCGAGATCGACCCTCAGGATCTGCGCGATCTGGAATTTCGGTAATCGAACCCGTTTCATCATCTCATATTAAGGAAGGAAGTCTTGCCCATGTCCCGCTTCGACACCTACTTCTTAATGAAAACCCCCGACGTTCTGGAGTATGTAAAGGAAAAGGGCTATATGCCCAAGGATGCCGAGTTGACCACCAAGGAAATCGGCGACGGCAACCTCAACTATGTTTTTCGCGTCGTAGACGCGAAAACCGGCAAGAGCGTGATCGTGAAGCAGGCCGGCGTAAGCCTGCGGATTTCCGCCGAGATGAAGGTATCCACGGACCGTAACCGCATCGAAAGCCTGATCCTGCAACTGCAGGGCAAGTACGCGCCTGGGCTGGTGCCGGAAATTTACGGCTACGACACCGTAATGTGCGCCTGCGTGATGGAGGACCTGTCCGACCACGAGCTGATGCGCTACGCTCTGATGCGGCACGAAACCTTCCCGCGCTTCGCGGAGGACATTTCCACCTACATGGTCAACACCCTTTTGCAAACCACGGATGTGGCGATGGAGCACAAGGCGAAGAAGGAAATGGTGAAAAGCTTCATCAATCCCGAGCTGTGCGAGATCACCGAGGACCTGGTGCTGACCGAGCCGTATAACGACTGCAACCACCGCAACCTCGTGTTCCCTCAAAACGCTGATTTCGTAAAGAAAGAGCTGTATGAGGATCAGAAGCTGCATCTGGAAATTGCGAAAATCAAGTTCGATTTTATGAACAACGCGCAGGCGCTGATTCACGGCGATCTGCACACCGGCTCCATCTTCGTAAAGCCGGACAGCACCCGCGTGTTCGACCCGGAATTTGCCTTCTACGGCCCCATGGGGTATGATATCGGCAACATCGTCGCCA
>JAQUXV010000230.1:3911-5102 GCA_028692205.1 Eubacteriales bacterium | reverse complement strand
CGCCGCCAGCCGTTTCCCGTTCCACCGCGTTCGTCTGTTCACCGCATGCCCTCCCTCAACGTCCGTATTTCATGCGGTCATCCATCAGGTATAATCCATATCAAACTGCACAATCACTTCATATCGCGGATCCAGCTGCCGTGCGTATTCAGCCAGTTTCTGCTTTAATTGGTCGCGCTGCTGGTAATCATCCGGCAGAAGGCAGTCAAACACCAGATTAACTTGCCTCTGCCCCGGCACCATTCGAAAATCGTGCAGGGAAAGGCGGGGGTCCTCCTCCTTCAAAAACTCGGCCATGCGCTTATGCACTTCGTTCACTCTCGGGTCGTCGGTTACCGTTGGGTCCATGTGGATGCATACCACGATGCCCAGGTCGTTCTTCAGTTCCCGCTCGGCTTTATCAATGGTTTCATGTACCGCTACGATATCCCCCGTCGCGCTCACTTCCGCATGGACGGACGCGATACAGCGCCCCGGGCCATAATCATGCACAACCAGATCATGCACCCCCAGAATCCCGTCGTAGGAAAGCATCTTCTGCTTAATCTCCCGCGTCAGCTCCGGGTTGGGCTTTTCACCCAGCAGCCGGTCGATGGTTTCCCGGCATACGGACAGGCCGGTTTTCAACACGAACAGCGCGACCAGTAAGCTCATGTAGCCGTCAATTCGCCAACCGAACAGCGTTTGCAGCGCAACGCTCACAAGCACCGCGCCGGTAGCGGCCACGTCGCTCAGGCTGTCTTTGGAAGCGGCCGCCAGCGTATCGTTATTTATCGCGCGCGCGATGGCGCGGTAATAGAAGAACAGCCAAAGCTTCACTAGAATCGACGCCAGCAGCAGCCCCAGCACCAGCGGGCCCGCCGCAAGCGTTTCCGGGTTCAGCACGGCGTCGAAGCCATCGCGAAGCAGCTTCACGCCCGCCACCAGAATCAGCACGCCCACAGCCAGCGCGCCGATATACTCCATGCGCCCGTGCCCAAAGGGATGCTCCGCGTCGTCCGGCTTGCCCGCCATCCGAACCGATACCAGCGACATAATGCTGCCCGCCGCGTCGGACAGGTTGTTTACGGCGTCGGCGGTAATCGCCAGCGAACCGCTGACCACACCCAGTATAAACTTGGTTGCCGATAGCAGAATATTCACAATGATCCCGGTAACGGAACCCAGCGTGCCGTAAGCCGCGCGTACTTT
>JAQUXV010000230.1:0-3811 GCA_028692205.1 Eubacteriales bacterium | reverse complement strand
TTGCCGGACGCTTACACCGGTTCCCGTGCCTTTCAACTGGGCAACCTGATGTTTTTGAACCCTTCGCTGGAACGCGAACTGCTCAACATGCTACGGCTTCGCCTGTCGGAAGGGTTTGCAAGCTGGATTCCCTCGCTGCTGGTGCAGGGCGCTTTGATTATCGGCGTGTTTACCGCCCTGCTCACCGCGCATTCCCGCGCGCGTAAAACGCCCGGCGCAACTCCTGCGCCGCTTTTCCGTTCGCTGAAGCTTACGCGCACCGAGCAGGGATATATGCTGGCGCTGTGCCTGATAACGCTTTTGGCGGGGCTGGTCGATAATACCTTTTTATCGCTCCTGTCCACGCTTACCTATGCGGGCTTTTCCACGGTTTATCAGTTGCTTGGCGCCGCTGTGCTGATTGCCATGCTCTCGCGCAACCATCCGCAGCGTGCCCCAATATACGGTATTCTGTCTGCGCTGATCTATCTGGCCGTACCCATCGCGCTGTTCCTGCTGGGGCTCTTCGACCAGTTCATCCGTCTTCGCAGCTCGGAATCGCCCCAGTAAGCGCCGGTGCCGTCAGCCTGCGGGCGGCACGGAAGCGCGCAGACGGTTGCGGCATCAAGAACCGGCGGAACAGCGGTGCTGTTTACATGGTTTTCAGCCTGCCGCTGTCGGCGCAATGGCAATCTCCCAGATCGTTACCCGGATATAAGGAGGAATTGAAAATGAAAGTCATCCTGTTAACCGATATTAAAGGTACCGGAAAGAAAAACGACATCATCAGCGTATCCGACGGTTATGCCCGCAATTACCTTTTCCCGCGGAAATGGGCCATGGAAGCCACCGGCAACGCCGTGAAGGAAGTGGAGCGCAAGCACGCGCTGGAGCAGAAGCTGGAAGCCGAGCGCCGTGCGGAAGCCGCCGAGAAAGCGGCCTCGCTGAGGGGCAAGGAAATTAAAATCGAAGCCAAGTGCGGCGAAAAGGGCCGCCTGTACGGCAGCATTACCGCGCAGGAAATCGCCGACTGGCTGAAAGCGCAGCACGGCGTGGATATCGACAAGCGCAAAATCGACTGCGAGGCCATCCGCCAGACGGGCGAATACGACGCAAGCGTATGGGTGTACAGCGGCATTACCGTGCCCATGAAGGTTGTTGTCGTCGCCGCGGCTAAGTAAACCGAAACAGCAATGCGGCTGTTATTTTGCCAGTAAAGGGGGCGAGCCGGGTTGGACGAGCAGGAGCTGATGCGCATTGCGCCGCCCAACAGCGTGGACGCGGAGCGTTCGGTGCTGGGCGCGGTGCTGCAGGACGCGAACGTTGCCACGCTTGTGTTCGAAACCCTTTCGCCGGACGATTTTTACGCCGCGGAGCACCGTGAAATCTTCGACGCGATGCACACGCTGCATACCGCTGCCTCCCCGATCGACGTGATGACGGTCGGCAACGAGCTGACACGGCGCGGCACGCTGGAAGGCGTAGGCGGCGCCGCCTACCTGCTGGAAGCTTACCGTTATGTGCCGACCACAGCCAACACCCGCTCTTACGTGCAGATCGTACAGGAGAAAAGCACGCTCCGCAGGCTGATTTCCGCCTGCCGCCATATTGAGGAGCAGTGCCGCGGTCAGATGGATCCGCTGGATATCATCCTGCGGGACGCGGAGCGCTCCATCTTCGATATCGTCATGAAACGCAGCGGCATGGAAGCCTTGCAGCCCCTGAATACCGTACTGGTGAAGACCTTCGACAAAATCGAGGAAATGAGCCGCCTTAAAGGCAAGCTTGGCGGTGTGCCGACAGGGCTTTACGATCTGGATCGAATGTTAACCGGCCTGCACGGCGGCGAGCTGGTAATCGCGGGCGCGCGTCCCGCCATGGGCAAAACGGCTCTGGCGTTGGGAATTGCCCATTTTGCAGCGGCAAAAACCAATAAATGCGTCGCGATCTTCAGCATGGAGATGCCGCGCGAGCAAATTGGCATGCGTATTTTAAGCAACGCGGCCAACATTAACATGCAGCGGGTGCGTAACGGCATGCTCAGCGAAGACGAGTGGATTCAGCTCGGTGACAGCCTGAACCGTTTGAGCAACTGCCGTATTTTTATCGACGATACCCCCGGCCTGACTCCCTCGCAGGTGCGCAGCCGCGCCCGGCGGCTGATGATGGAGCAAGGGCTGGATTTGGTCGTTATCGATTATCTTGGCCTGATGAACGCAGACAAGCGCGTGGAGAACCGCCAACTGGAAGTCAGCGAGATCAGCCGCGGCCTCAAATCGACCGCGCTGGAGCTGAAAGTGCCGGTGCTGGCCTGCGCGCAGCTTGCCCGCGCCAATACCAACCGCGCTAACAAACGTCCCCAGTTAAGCGATCTGCGCGATTCCGGCAGTATCGAACAGGATGCGGACGTCGTGCTGTTTATCCACCGTGAGGCATATTATCAGAGCGATTCACAGGAAGAGAACAAGCCCGACGATACCGAGGGCGAGATTATTGTCGCCAAGCAGCGTAACGGCCCCGTAGGCACCGTGAATGTGGAATGGCAGGCCGATTTTGCCCGGTATGTGAACCTGCCCAACACCCGCGTGCCGGTTTATGCGGACGCGCCGCAGGAATGAGGAACGAAATGCAGCAGTTAACCCTGGATTCTTTACAGAAAGACACGAAATTCGAAGGTTTTTTACTGGTTCGCGCCAGCGACCAGCGCACCGGCGGCAACGGTTCCAAATACCTTGATATGACGTTGGCGGACCGTACCGGCGAGGTAAACGCCAAGGTTTGGGACGGTAACGTTCCCCCGCCGCTCCCCGGCAGCGTCATCAAAGTGCGGGGTGCGACGCTGGAGTATAACGGTCGCCTGCAGCTGCGTGTGGAAAAGATACGCGCCGTGGAAAGCACGGACGACGTAGATATGGGCGCGCTGACGCCCAGCGCCCCCGAACCGCCGGAAACCATGCTTGCGGAGATTGAAGCGGCGGTAGCGGAGATGAAGAGTGAGCCGCTTCAAAAGATCGTGCGGGAAATGCTGGCCCAGTGCCATGACAGGCTGCTCTATTTCCCCGCGGCGCAGCGCATTCACCACGCGGAGCGCGGCGGCCTGCTGCACCACACCACGGGCATGCTACAGCTCGCCCGCGCGGTTCTGCCGGTCTATCCGCAGCTTAACGCGGATCTGGTGATCGCAGGCGTGATTGTGCATGACCTTTGCAAGACCGAAGAAATGAACAGCGACGATTTGGGAATTGTAAAAGATTATACCGAATCGGGCCTGCTGCTGGGGCACATTGTGATGGGTGTTCAGCGCATTGCGCAGGCCGCTCAGGCGGTCGGCGTTAGCGGCGAACCGGTCCTGCTGTTGCAGCATATGATGCTCAGCCACCATGGCGAAGAAGCCTACGGCAGCCCGCGAAAGCCCATGTTCCCTGAAGCGGAGGCGCTGCATTGGATCGACCTGATGGACGCTCGTATGAATGAGATGCAGGCGGCGCTTGGCAAGCTTTCCCCCGGCGTTTTCAGCGAGCGGATCTGGTCGCTGGAGCGCAGGCTGTACCACCCGCAGTATGACGAGCTTACGCCGGAAGGTTGACGCGTTTCCGGCAAGATGATACAATGGCGGTGCAAATGAACCGAACATCCATACCGGTTTCAGGGCACCGCTTGAAATCGAATCGATACGCCAACGTGTCAGGATCGGAGGGACCACTATGAAACGCAAATGGCTCGCGGCGCTGTGCCTGCTCATGGTTGCGGCGCTACTTACGGGCTGCACCGGGCAGCAGCAGAACAATCAGGTCTTTGACGAGGTTACCCAGTATCTGGGCCCCACGCCTAC
>JAQUXV010000229.1 GCA_028692205.1 Eubacteriales bacterium | reverse complement strand
GGCGGTTCGGCGCGGCGCGGCGCTGGAACTGAGCCATGTGCTGATGCTGATTGACGATCCGATGATGAGCGTGGTGGAGCCGCTGTACGACCGGCGCGCGGAGCTTACCAAGCTGTACGATTTCCCGCTGATGATGAACGGCGGACACCTGACCGGTTACGCGGTGGAAGAGGAGGCCGATATCCAGTCGGTGTTCTCCGCGCTTGCCGCGCTGAAGGCCCGCTGCGGCGATCTGCTTTACGCCGTTGGCGACGGCAACCACAGCCTGGCCACCGCCAAAGCCTGCTGGGAGGAGATTAAGCCCACGCTGTCGCCTGCGGAACAGGCCGACCACCCCGCGCGTTTTGCGATGGTGGAGCTGGAAAACATCCACGACGACGCGCTGGTGTTTGAACCCATCCACCGTATGATGTACGGGTATGACGGCGACGACCTGCTGGACGAGCTGGAGCGTTACGCCATGACCAGGGGCTGGTCGCTGGCGGGCGGAGAGAACGAGCAGGTGATCGACGTGGTGTTCGAGGGCAAGGAGGTGCGCCTGCATGTGGGCGGCTCGCCCTACCCGATGGCGGTGGGCACCTTGCAGGCGTTTCTGGACGAGTGGATGCCCGCCCACCCGGAAACCCGGCTGGACTACGTGCACGGGGAAGCGGCGGTGCGCAAGCTGGCGGCGGGAGAAAAAGCCGTGGCGTTCCTGCTGCCCGCGATGACGAAGGAGGAGCTTTTCCCCGCGGTGGAAAAACTCGGCTCGCTGCCCCGCAAAACCTTCAGCATGGGCGAGGCGCACGAGAAGCGCTATTATATGGAAGCCCGGAAGCTGGAACGGTAAACAAGCCGATACCCCTTTCGCTATTTGACAATTGATCAGGCCCGATACGCAACCCTTTTCCAAAGCATGAACGCGGCAATCCCCGGGGTGTTTCCGGGGGCTGCCGAGGCTCCCGTAAACTGCGGGTGGAACGAAAACGTGGATTGAATACCGCACATACCGGCTTTTCGTCGTCATGTGCGTCTTTCACCGGAGGTTCCGAACGGAAAGGGGCGGCGTATCGGGTTTTTTATCATTCGTTGGAGAGAGAAAATGCATAGATTCTCTTTTCGCGAAACTGCTGTACGCAAAACCACCGCAAACCGGAAAACCTGTGCTGAAACCGGGTGTTCCGAAATATATTTTCCACGTTTGTATTATTTGACTGCAAAACAGACAAATTACACACCAAAACCGCTTGACAAAGAACTGCATATCATACATAATACGTGCATAAATATTCAAGGAGGCATCTACCATGGCCGTGAAATCCAAGAAAGAGATCAAAAAGGTCGTGCTCGCGTATTCCGGCGGACTCGACACTTCCATTATTATACCGTGGCTGAAGGAGAACTATAACAACTGCGAGGTCATCGCCGTCTCCGGCGACGTGGGGCAGGGCACCGAGCTGGAAGGGCTGGAGGAAAAGGCCAAAAAGACCGGCGCGAGCAAGCTCTATGTGGAGGACCTGAAAGAGGAATTCATCACCGACTACATTTACCCCACCATGCAGGCGGGCGCGGTGTACGAGGGCGAATACCTGCTGGGCACCAGCTTCGCGCGGCCCATCATCGCCAAGCGCATCGTGGAGATTGCCCTCAAGGAGGGCGCGGACGCCATTTGCCACGGCTGCACCGGCAAGGGCAACGATCAGGTGCGTTTTGAGCTGACCATCAAGGCTTTCGCGCCGGATATGGCGATCATCGCCCCGTGGCGCGAGTGGGACATCAAGAGCCGTGAAGAGGAGATTGAGTACGCCGAGGCGCACAACATTCCCCTGAAAATCAACCGCGAAACCAACTACAGCAAGGACAAGAACCTCTGGCACCTTTCCCACGAGGGCCTTGACCTGGAAAACCCCGCCAACGAACCGGCCTACAACAAGCCCGGCTTCCTGGAAATGGGCGTAAGCCCCGAGCAGGCGCCCGACAAGCCCGCTTATGTGAAGATCGCCTTTGAAAAGGGCATCCCCGTAGCGGTGGACGGCGAAAAGCTTTCCCCCATCGCGCTGGTGGAAAAGCTGAACACGCTCGGCGGCGAAAATGGCGTGGGCCTTGTGGACCTGGTGGAGAACCGCCTTGTGGGCATGAAGAGCCGCGGCGTGTACGAAACGCCGGGCGGCACCATCCTCTACCGCGCGCATCAGGTGCTGGAGACCCTCTGCCTCGACCGCGACACCCAGCACTACAAGGAGCTGGTTGCCAACCGCTTTGCGGAGCTTACGTATTTCGGCCAGTGGTTCACGCCGCTGCGCGAGGCGCTGTCCGCCTTCGTTACCAAGACGCAGGAGCACGTAACCGGCGAAGTGACGCTGAAGCTGTATAAGGGCAACCTTATCAACGCGGGCGTTACCAGCCCGTACAGCCTCTACAGCGAGGAAATCGCCACCTTCGGCGAGGACGAGGTGTACGACCAGAAGAACGCCGCGGGCTTCATCACGCTGTTCGGCCTGCCCATCGCGGTGCAGGCGAAAATGCAGAAAAAGTTCTGATCATTGCCGGGGGTTCGCCCATGGCGAAATCCCGAATCGCACAACCTCAATCCCCTGTAATTTTACCGACCGACACCGCCTCATGCTTTCGGCGCATGGGGCGGCGCGGCGTATGATACGGCCGTAGGAATGGAGAAACGATGACGAAGGTTTTTATTAACGGAGGCAGCGGCACCACGGGCCTGCGCATCGCGGACCGGTTGGCTGCCCGCGCGGATATTACGCTGGTTTCCCTGCCCGAAGCACAGCGGAAGGATACGCAGGCGCAGGCGGCGCTTGCGGCGGAAGCGGATATTACCTTCCTGTGCCTGCCGGACGCGGCCAGCCGTGAGCTGATCGCCGCGCTGGGGGACGACTCGGGCCGGGTGCTGGACACCAGCACGGCTTTCCGCACCGACGCGCGTTTCGCCTACGGCTTCCCGGAGCTTTCCCCCGCGCATGAGACGGCGGTTCGAACGGCGAACCGCGTCGCGGTGCCCGGCTGCCACGCCAGCGGTGCCATCGCGCTTTTGTACCCGCTGCTTCAGGCGGGCGCGCTGTCGCCGGATGCGGCGATCAGTCTCACCTCCATCACAGGCTACAGCGGCGGCGGCAAGAAGATGATTGCCGAATACGAAGCGGACGACCGGGATGCGGCGCTTGCCAGCCCCCGCCCCTACGCGGTCGGGCAGACGCACAAGCACCTGCCGGAGATTACCCATGTGTGCGGCCTTGCGGAAGCGCCGATTTTCCAGCCGGTTCTGGGGGATTATTACAGCGGAATGCTGGTTTCCCTGCCGCTGCACCCCAAAGCCCTGCAAACGAAGCTTTCGCTTGCGGATGTGACGGCGCTGTATCGAACGCACTTCGCAAACCAGCCGCTGATCCGCGTGCTGGACGCGAACCCGGAACCGGCGCTCGCGTCGAACGCCCTTGCGGGCAGCGACGTAATGGAAGTGTTTATAACCGGCAACGACGAGCGGATGATCGCCTGCGCCCGGTTCGATAACCTTGGTAAGGGCGCGAGCGGCGCGGCCATCCAGTGCATGAACCTGATGCTGGGGCTGCCCGCCGCCGAAGGCCTGTCGCTGTAACGACGATCCGTTGAAACGAGAAGATCGCAGAGGAGTAGTGTATATGGGAGACTTGTTCCCGTTCGTGGAAGGCGGCGTAGTGGCCGCCAAGGGTTTTAAGGCTTCGGGCGAACATTTGGGCATTCGGAAAAACCGTTCGAAACGCGATACCGCGTTGATCGTGAGCGGTTCGCCCTGCTCCGCCGCCTGCTGCTACACCCGTAATTTGGTGAAGGGCGCGCCCATCGCGGTTACCAAAGCCCACGTGGCAGACGGCCATGCGCGGGCCATCATCTGCAACAGCGGCAACGCCAACACCTGTAACGCAAACGGCGAGGAAATCGCCAACGGCATGTGCGCGCTGGTGGAGCAATACACCGGCGTGCCCGCCGAGGATGTGGTGGTGGCTTCCACCGGCGTGATCGGGCAGGAAATGACCCTGACCCCGTTTGAAAACGGCATGGAAAAGCTGGCGGATGCGCTGAGCGAAACCGGCGGGCACAACGCGGCCGAGGCCATTATGACCACCGATACCGTCGCTAAAGAGGTCGCCGTGGCGTTCACGCTGGGCGGCAGGGAGTGCAAGCTCGGCGGCATCAGCAAGGGCAGCGGGATGATCCACCCCAACATGGCGACCATGCTCTGCTTTGTCACCACCGACGCGGCCATCGCCCCCGATTGCCTGCAAACGGCGCTTTCCGCCGTGGTGAAGGATACCTTCAACATGCTTTCTATCGATGGGGATACTTCCACCAACGACATGATTACCGTGCTCGCCAATGGCGAAGCGGGCAATGCCGAAATTACCGGCTACGACGCGGATTTCGACGCGTTTCAGGCGGCACTCTATCAGGTGTGCGCGCAGCTTTGCCGCATTATGGCCAAGGACGGCGAAGGGGCGACCAAGCTGCTCACCTGCACGGTTACCGGCGCGGAGGATAAGCAATCTGCCAAGCTCGTCGCCAAAAGCGTTATCTGCTCCAGCCTCCTCAAAGCCGCCGTGTTCGGCGCGGACGCCAATTGGGGCCGCGTGCTGTGCGCCATCGGCTATAGCGGCGCGGAGCTGGACGTAAGCAAGATCGACGTGCAGTTTGTTAGCCGCGCGGGCGTGATTTCGGTCTGCACAGGCGGCAGCGGCGTGCCCTTCAGCGAGGAGGAGGCCAAAACCATCCTCTCCGAGGACGAGATCGACGTGGCGGTGCAGCTTAACGCGGGCGACGCCCAAGCAGTTGCGTGGGGCTGCGATTTGACGTATGATTATGTAAAGATCAACGGGGACTACCGCACCTGAGCGGGGGAAAAAGAACAATCACTTCCACACGCGAAGCGGTGTTCTTTCCGCTTTCCGGGGCGGCTATCGTCCTCAAAGCAGCGCGGTGACCCCTCCGGCTTTCACCGGCCTGCCGGGATAAAACTTTTCCTGTTATCGTAACCGGGCTGGACTTGCCATGAAGAAAAATCAAAGCGCAACGATTATCCTTCAGATATTGGAGAGAGCATATGACCATCAATGAAAGAGCAGAGGTTCTGATTCAGGC
>JAQUXV010000228.1 GCA_028692205.1 Eubacteriales bacterium | reverse complement strand
GCGAGGGTTGGAGCGCGGGGGACAGCTGTGTGGGCGGCACGGAGGATGCGACGGCGCTTTCCGACGCGTTGACGCTTGTGTCCGGGCAAACGGCGGAAGCGGGCGTGGCGGCGATCCCGGTTGGCTCTTTCTCGGGTAAAGTATGGAACGACCAGAACAACAACGGCGTTATGGACGCGGATGAAGCGGGCGTGGCGAACGTGGTGCTGAAACTGACCGGCACCAAGACCGGCGCGGACTACCAGATTACCACAGACGATACGGGCGAATACCGCTTCAGCCTCCTTCGAAACGATACATACAACTTTACCGCGGAACTGCCGGAGGGGTACCTGTTTGCCCGTTACACAAAAACCGGCGGGGATTCCCGCTCCGTATTCACTACCGACGGCACGTCGTCCACCCGACAGTTTGTGGTTTCGGGCGCGGAGGATGTGACCAATAAAAACGTCGGCGTGATTCAAAAAGCGGCGCTTTCCGGCATCGCGTTCCTGGATACAAACTACAACGGCGTTTATAACGAAGGCGAACCGCCTTACGCGGGCGTTACGCTGGAAGTGATTAAAAACTCCAACAGCAAATCCATGGGCAAGGTGGTTACCGGTGAGGACGGAACGTATACGTTCGCCTCGCTGCGCGGCGGGGATTACCGACTGCGCGCTATTCTGCCGAACGATGGAAGCATCTTCACTTTTGTGCCGGAATCGGGAACGGGGCTGGTGAACCAGTTTGTAGCCCGCGAAGGCCGCAGGGAAAACTCCATCCAGTCTGTCGCCGTGGTAAACGGCAGCACAACGGAAACCTGCGTGGGCGTAGCGTTGGGCGGAACCGTTACCGGCACGGTATTCTATGATAAAAAGTATGACGGTGTAATGGACAGCGGCGATTCCGCCGCTTCCGGCATCAAAGTGCAATTGGTGGATTCTCTGGGCGGGGTGGCCGCCACGGCAACCACGAACGGCAAAGGCGGATATACGCTGGAAGGCATTATGCCGGGCGACTATATCGTACGCTTTCAGCGCAAGGACGGTTACGCTTTCACGCGGTATCGTCCCGACGAGGAAAACGGCAACGACGTTGCGCTGCTCGCCAAAGACGGATACGGCGAAACCGCAACCATCACGGTTGCGATGGGGCAGACCATTGAACAGCTCAATGCCGGAATGCTGCCGTCTTCAACGCTGACTGGCGTGTTCTTCGACGACCTGAACGATGACGGCCTTCGGGATGAGGGAGAGAACGGCTATACCGACGGCAGTGTACGCCTGCTTTCGGATGATGGCGAAATCGACCTTACGGAGTCCGTGGCGGAGGACGGAACCTATTTCTTTGACGGTGTAATGCCCGGGGAGTATACGGTTACCTACCTCCTGCCGGAAAACGCAACCCTGGCGAATGTGGCGGAAGGTGGAAACACGCTGGAAGCGCAGGGACGGCAGAATGTTTTGGCGGGTTTCACAGTGGAATCCGGCAAGGCCTATGAAGCGCCGCTGGTAGGCGCGGTAACGCTCGGCTCGTTTGCGGGCTATGCCTATCACGATCAGAACGGAAACAACGTACGGGACGACGGCGAAGAGACGCTTGCCGGCGTTGCCGTTACCTGCACGCCGAAAAACGGCACGCCTGCGCAGGCGGTAACGGGAGCCGACGGGGCATTTTCGCTTACCGGCCTTCGGCCCGGCGAATATACGCTGAGTATCGCGCTGCCGGACGGCTATATTATCTCCGGCAACCTGACGCAAAGCGGGTTAACGCTGGATGCCGCTTCCTCCGATTCGCTTTCCTGCCCGTGGTCCGCGCTGATCAACCGTGCGCAGAACGCAGTGGGCGCGGTTCAGCCCGCAACGGTCGTCGCTTCCGTATGGCTGGATGAAAACCGTGACGGAACGCACGCGGAAAACGAGCGCTTATTGAGTGGTTTGGCCTACGAGTTGTATGACGAGCAACTGGGCAGGACGGTGAAAACCGCCCGCTCGGACGACGATGGATACGTAACGTTTGAAAACGTGCGGCCATCCACCTATACCGTACGCTTTACCCTGCCCGAACAGGCGCAACCCGCGGACGCGGAAGGCGATTTCACCCGGAAGGGAAATGTAATGGCGCATACCGGGGTTGTGGTTACCGAAGGGGAAACCGTTAAGGGCATCACCGGCGGGCTGGTATCCTACACCAGTATCGGCGGAACGGTATCGCTGGAGGAGAACGGCGCGCGTACCGTGCAGCCCGGGGTGGCGGTGTCGCTGTATCAGGGCGACGATACGAAACCTTTGGCAACTACGGTAACCGATGAGACGGGAACATATCGCTTCGACGGCCTCTGGCCGGATACTTACCGCCTTACGGTAGCGGAGCCAGACGGAACGATCTTTGTGCGGCCGGACGACCCCAACTACGATGCAGGCGCATCCATTGTTACCGGCAGCACCGATGGAGTGGGCGAAAGCGACGCTATCGAATTGCAGATGGCGCAGCATCAGCTTTCCATGAACGTGATTCTGATTAAGCCCGCCCGCGTCGGCGACCAGGTATGGCTGGACAGCAACCAAAACGGGTTGATGGATGTGGATGAACCGAGCTTAAACGGCGTAACCGTTCAGTTGACGCAAAACGGGGAGGCGGTTTACACCACCGTTTCCAACGAGTGGGGCTATTATGAGTTTGCAAACGTCTATCCCGGCACGTACACGCTCGTTGCGCAGGCGTATCCGGAGCTGGCGATTACGCAATCCATTCCCGCGCTGCGGATCATTTCCAGCTGCCTGACCTCCGGGGATGGAACCAGCGCGCAAAGCGATCCGTTCAGCGTGGAGAGCGGCACGAAGAATTTTGATTTCGATTTGGGCTATATTCTGCCCGACGGCGCAAAGCTGCCCGCGGAGATTGTTGCAGGAAGCGTGCAGTATTGGCCGGCCACACAGGAATCGGAGGAGTAACCAACTGCTGCCTGCCTGAAATGTCCAACAAATGCCGCGACAGGGGCGAGCGCGTACACCAACGTACGGTCTTGCCCCCGCCGCGGCTTTGTTCACCGGTCCGGGCTTTTGGGAAAAATGTTCATATACATAATCATGTGGCACAGTTAGAGCCGCCTGCCAAAACGGCAGGCGGCTCTAGCTGTGATCGTTTTATCGGAAAACACAAAGGGCTATACAGCCGGAACCGGCGGATCAACCGCATACATTACTCCGTAAGCTCTTCGGCACGGGAAGCGGGCAGCACTCGGTATCCTTCGGCCTTCAGGGCGCGCGCGGTCAGGCCGTCGCCTTCCACAAGCGCCCCGGTAAAAGAACCGTCATGGATCACACCGCAGCCGCAGGAGGGACTGCGATCCTGCAATACGGCGCAACCGCAGTGAAGCAGTTTCATCAGTCGAAGCGTTTCCGCCGCGCCTTTTTCGTAATTATCTGTCACATCGACGCCTGAACGGGTGCATACCCGTACTCCGCTGATTTCCGCAGGTTCGCGCGGTGTGGCCAGCCCGCCGTGAACCTCGGGGCAGAAGGGGATCAGGGTATGGGTTTGATTCAGGCGAAGCACAGCGTCGTTCGTTACGGCGCTTCCGTCATAGCGGCAGGCAATCCCCAACAGGCAGGCGCTGACCAGTATTTTCACGGCGATTCCTCCTTCATTGAGACGATGGTATTGTAGCACGGTTTCATGTTTCCGCCAACCGCCCGGACGGGCATGGGGCAACCGCCGCACCGGCTTGACACGGCTATGCGCGCGTGCTATCCTTAATCTGTTTGGGTCGTCCTGCGGGATGGCCGCCCCGCCCGCTGTTGATGCGATCAGGGGCTAGCTTTCAGTATGGAGGCAGGCATGGACAAGCGATATGTACTGTCCCAGGTAGTCAAAACGGTTTTTCAATGCTTGTTGTATCTCTCCCTTTTCCTGACGTTTTTCCTGCTTTTGTCCATAACCAACCCGCAAATCATCAATATGAGCCGTACAGCAGCCACCACCATGGCGACATTTGCCATTGTGCTGGCAATTTTAACATACGTATACGGCGGCTATCAGCTAGGCATTCGGAAATCCCGTTCCGTATTTGCCTCCATCGTGATCGCCATCGTGCTTACGGATATCGCGACTTACCTGCAGTTGCAGATCATGAACGTGAACCCTGCCAACAACGACCGGTTGATTCTCTTTGGCGAGGATTTATGGCTGTTAATGACGGCGCTACTGATCCAGATTGGGCTGATTTACTTTTTCGTAATGCTTGGATACCGCTTCTACTTCACCATCAATCCGCCGGAAAGATGCTGTGTGATTGCCTCCTCACAGGAGCAGGCGGAGCACATTGCGGAAAAAATCGCCACCTTTCGGCAGAAATACCGGCTGGGAGATGTGCTGCATTACGAGTGCGAGGATGTTGAGGAGACCATTCTAAAAAACGATGTGGTCTTTCTGGCGGGAATACCCGATACGGAGGAGGAGCAGCTGAAATCCTTCTGTTACCAGAACGGTAAAACCATCTACCTGCAGGCGGAACTGGGGGATGTGATCGTATCCACTTCCCAACAAAACGTAATCGACGATACGCTGTTTCTCTATATCAGCAGGGAAGAACCGACGCTTCTGCAGCGTTTCATCAAACGGCTTTCGGATATTATGTTAAGCTTTCTGGGCCTAATCGTTACCAGCCCGATGATGCTGATTGCAACGCTGATGATCTTCCTTTCCCATAACGGGCCGATTTTTTTCCGGCAAAAACGCGCGACCATCGGCGGGAAAGTGTTCGAAATTATTAAGTTCCGCACGATGTACTGCGACGCGTGCGATGCGACTGGCCAATCGGCCTGCGAAAACGACGAGCGGGTTACCAAAGTGGGGAAGATTCTTCGCAAGTACCGTATCGATGAGCTGCCCCAATTGTTTAACGTACTGTCCGGGGATATGAGCATCGTTGGCCCCAGACCGGAAATGTTGGAAAACGTGGACCGTTACACGCAGGAGGTGCCGGAGTTTGTTTATCGCCAGCAAATGAAAGCCGGGCTTACGGGGATGGCGCAAATTGACGGTAAATATAATACAACGCCCAAGGATAAGGTGATCCTCGACCTGTTTTATATTGAGAACTTCTCCCTGATGCTGGATATGAAGATGATATTCCGCACCGTAACCGTTTTTT
>JAQUXV010000227.1:1440-5143 GCA_028692205.1 Eubacteriales bacterium | reverse complement strand
GGCGTTGCCCATGCAGTCTTACGAGGAGCATGATTATTCCGACCATCTGGACACAGGCACCTGGAAAAAAATCATGCGAATGGCACAGCCTTTTCGCAGGCAGCTTATCGCCATTCTCGCCTTAATGTCGCTGACGGCGGTATTCGACGTTACTTTCCCTTTATTAAACCAGCAGGCCATCGACCGCTTCGCCGCTACCGGCACGCTTACCGGCCTGGGCGGCTTCATCGCCGTTTACGTTCTGGCGGTTACGGGGCTTACCACCTGCATACTCTTCTTTATCAATCTCTGCGGCAAAGTGGAAATCGGTTTTTGCCGTCACGTTCGCAAGATCGGCTTTCGGCACCTTCAGGAGCTGTCCTTCTCGTTTTACGACAAGACCCCGGTCGGCTACCTGATCGCCCGTATGACCAGCGACACTCAGCGGCTCGGCGATATCGTGGCCTGGGGGCTGATGGACTTCATGTGGTCCATCGCGTATATCACCATCGTGTCCGTAACCATGCTGATCCTCAACTGGCAGCTTGCGCTGATTGTGCTGGGCGTGGTGCCGATTATCGCGGTGGTCGCAGGGTACTTCCAAAAGCGGATTCTGGCCAGCTATCGCGATGTGAGGAAAATCAATTCCAAGATCACCGGCGCGTTCAACGAAGGGATTATGGGTGCAAAAACCACCAAAACCCTCGTGCGCGAGCAGGCCAACACGGAGGAGTTTACACAGCTGACCGACGGCATGTGCAAGGCCTCGGTGCGGGCGGCCATCACCTCCGCGACGTTTCTGCCCATTGTTGTGTCGCTTGCGGGCTTTGCCACGGCCTTCGTGCTTTACCGTGGCGGGCATCAGGCGTTCGCGCTTGGCACAACCTCCATCGGCACGCTGGCGGCGTTTATGAGCTATGCCACCCAGATCTTCGACCCCATCAGCAATATCGCGCGCCGGTTTGCGGAACTGCAGCAGGCGCAGGCGGCCGCCGAGCGAGTGATCGCCCTGTTGGAAACGAAACCGGAAATTGTCGATACGCCCGAGGTGATCGCAAAATTCGGGGACAATTTTAACCCTAAAAAGGAAAACTGGCCCGCCATCAAAGGGGACATCACGTTTGAAAACGTCTCCTTCCGCTACACAGGCGGCGAAGAGGTCCTGTGCGATTTCAGCCTCGACGTAAAAGCCGGGCAGAATATCGCCATCGTCGGCGAAACAGGCAGCGGTAAATCCACCATCGTCAACCTTGTCTGCCGCTTCTACGAGCCTACGGAAGGCAAAATCCTCATCGACGGCGTGGATTACCGGGAGCGTTCCCAGCTCTGGCTGCAATCCAACCTGGGGTATGTGCTGCAAACGCCGCATCTCTTCTCCGGCACCGTACGGGAGAATATCCGTTACGGCCGTCTGGACGCAACAGACGAGGAAGTGGAACAGGCGGCGCGCCTGGTAGACGCCGAAAGCTTTATCCTGACGCTGGAAAAGGGATACGACACCGACGTCGGCGAAGGCGGCAACCGCCTTTCCACCGGCCAGAAGCAATTGATCTCCTTCGCGCGCGCGATGATTGCCAGCCCCGCCATTTTCGTGCTGGACGAAGCCACCAGTTCGGTGGATACTGAGACGGAGCAGAAAATACAGGCGGCGATTCGCACGGCGCTTGCTGGACGAACAAGCTTCATCATCGCGCACCGTCTGTCCACCATCCGAAATGCGGACCGAATACTGGTATTGCATCAGGGCAAGATCATCCAGTCGGGTACGCATCAGGAATTGCTGGCAACGGAGGGCTATTACCGCAACCTGTACACCAACCAGTTCCGTGCCGAGAAACAGCAGTCCATGCTGGAAGAGGCCTGAACCGAATCAACCAACGAAAGCGCCGCGAACCGCAAACCGGTTCGCGGCGCTTTGCCGTTATATCGGCTTATTCCTTCCCGGGCACGCCTTATCAACGCCGAAATTCCCGCCGCGCATCCGCGCTTTCCACAGGCAGGAAGCCATTCCAGCTTATCGTGCCTGCCGCCGCATGCACCCGGAGCGTCCGTGCGCTTTGCCGATAAAAACCACCCCCCTGCTATCAACGACGCCATCCGCATTCCCCGGTATAACACACATCCTGTTCCTAATGTTCACATTCGGTTCACAGCATATTCAAACGCAATTGTTATCATAGGTTATGGAAAACGATGGAGGTGTTGATTCTTGAAAAAAATCCTTACGGTTCTGATAACAATCACGATTCTTCTCAGCACTACGGTCACACTGGCGGAGGGCCAGTCTTCCACGCCGCCTGCGGCGTCCTCCGGCGACCCTGCCGCGATGGCGGGCGGTCAGGCCCCCGGCGGCACGCCGGGCGGGCAGAGCAGCCAACCCACCGACTACACCGCAGTCAGCGAATATACGGAAGACACGGCTCTGTCCGGCGGCGAGTATGCATCCACCGGCACGGATGAAAACGCAATTCTCGTTTCTGCCGGCACAACAACCATTGACGGCGCGACCGTCACCCGCACTTCGTCTGACAGTACCGGTGGCGACAACTCCAGCTTTTACGGCGTCGGCGCGGCGGTGCTGGTAACCGGCGGCACGGCAAAAATTACCAACAGCACCATTACCACCGATGCGGCAGGCGGCGCGGGCGTATTCGCCTACGGCGACGGCGTGGCTTATGTATCCAACAGTACCATCACGACGGAGCAGGGCACCTCAGGCGGCATCCATGTGGCGGGCGGCGGCACGCTGTACGCAAGCAACCTGACCGTGGAAACCAACGGAGCCTCCGCCGCAGCCATCCGCAGCGACCGCGGCAGCGGCACCATGGTGGTGGACGGCGGCACCTACACGGCCAACGGCACCGGCTCCCCCGCCATCTATTGCACCGCAGATATTACCGTAAACGATGCGACCCTTACAGCCAACGGTTCCGAGGCGCTCTGTCTGGAAGGGCTGAACACCGTTCGCCTGTTCAACTCCAGCCTCACCGGCAACATGCCCGACCAGGATCAGAACGACAACACCTGGACGGTCATCCTTTATCAGAGTATGTCGGGCGATTCCGAGGTTGGCGAAGGCCGGTTTGAAATGACCGGCGGCGAGTTGATCTCCCAGAACGGCGGCCTGTTCTATACCACCAACACACAGAGTGAGTTTGTGCTCTCCAACGTCGCCATTACCGCAACGGACAGCAGCGAATATTTCCTGCGCTGCACGGGCAACAGCAACCAGCGCGGCTGGGGTACCGCGGGCGCCAACGGCGCAAGCTGCAAATTTACCGGAATCAATCAGGAAATGAACGGAAACGTGATTTGGGATAGCATTTCACAGCTGAATCTGTATGTAACGCAGGGCAGCGTGCTTACCGGCGCGGTACTGGACGATGAAACCAACGCGGGCGACGGCGGCAGCGGTTATTGCACGCTGTCTGTCGACACGGCTTCCAGCTGGGTGGTTACAGGCGACAGCACGGTGACCACGCTGAACAACGCTGGCCGGGTTGTGGATGCGGACGGCAACACCGTCACCATCGCCGGCATGGACGGTACCCTCTACGTACAGGGTACCAGCCAGTATACCGTAACGGTTTCCCAGTATGCCACAACCTGCGACCTGAGCGAAGCGGGCATCGCCTCCAGCTGGAGCGATTACGCGGTGGAAATGTAAGCCGTCCTCGATGGAGCGCGCGTTAACCCAATTCTTCAGGTTTCGCGTTTCCAGCCC
>JAQUXV010000227.1:0-1340 GCA_028692205.1 Eubacteriales bacterium | reverse complement strand
AGCACCCGGCCCGTGGCGGGCGTAAGCTGGGAAGAAATCGTGCGCAGCGTGGTGGATTTTCCCGCGCCGTTGCTGCCAATCAGGGTGACGATTTCGCCCGGCTGCACCTCAAAGGTGATGTCGTGCAGTGCATGGATTTTTCCATAATAGGTGTTCACGTTCTCCAATGCCAGTATCGGTTCGCTCATGCCTGCACCTCCCCGGCTTCCTCTTCGTCGTCATCGTCCTCCGCTCCGAGGTAAGCCTTAATCACGTCCTCATTGCCGCGGATTTCCTCGGGGGTGCCGTCGGCGATCTTGGTGCCGTAGTTAAGCACGGTAATCTTGTCCGAAAGCCCCATTACCAGCTTCATATCGTGCTCAATCAGCAGGATGGTGGTGTTTCGGTCGTCCCGAAGCCTGAGGATGAACTCCTTCATCTCCTCGGTTTCTTTGGGGTTCAGGCCCGCCGCAGGCTCGTCCAGCATCAGCAGTTTGGGCTCGATCGCCAGCGCGCGGGCAATCTCCAGCCGCCGCTGCTGCCCGTAGGAAAGGTTGCGGGCCAGTTCGCCTTCCTTGTCCGCCAGGCCAACATACGCCAAAAGGTCCATCACTTTTTCGTAGGCTTCGCTTTCCTCCCTGCGCATCCTCGACGAGCGAAAAACGATATCCCCGATGTTGGCCCTCATGCTCATATAACAGCCGACAAGGATGTTTTCTGCCACCAGCATATTCTGGAACAGACGGATGTTCTGAAAGGTACGGGCGATTTTATAGGCGGCCACCTTTTCCGGCGTCAGCTTGGTCAGGCTATGCCCATCGAACGTGATGGAGCCGCTGTCCACGGGGTAATAGCCGCTGATCATGTTGAAAAAGGTGGTTTTCCCCGCGCCGTTTGGGCCGATAACGCTCACAATCTGGTGCTCGTCCATGGTGAAATCCACACTGTTGATGGCGGTCAGGCCGCCGAACGTTTTGGTAAGCCCCTTCACAACCAGCAAAGGCATGTTA
Organism: Eubacteriales bacterium; assembly: GCA_028692205.1. Next base: position 351 of record JAQUXV010000227.1, on the reverse strand, counting down.
CGCACCCTCCTTTGCATCGGTCTGCGGCTCGGCGGGCGTTTTGGGTTTCAGCCCGAGCCTTTCCCGTATTTTCAGGGTACGCTTCTCCGGCACCATACCGTTGGGGCGGAAAATGCACATCAGTACCAGAATCAGGCCGAAAATCAGGCGTTCGTATTTAGCGGGGTTCAGCCATGCCGGCAGGTTCAGGATTCCGGCGGTTGTAAGCGACGTCAGGTAATTGGAAGCGTCTTTCAGAATCTGCAATTGCAGCACGATCACCGCCAGCGCGCCGATCACCACGCCCTGTATGCTGCCCGAGCCGCCCAGGATGACCATGCACAGGATGATGATCGACTCCATAAACGTGAA
>JAQUXV010000226.1 GCA_028692205.1 Eubacteriales bacterium | reverse complement strand
AGCCTCCCAAGAGCGTGAAAAGCGATGTGATCGATTTGGATAATGATAATAAAGCCAGAATTAAACAAATACTGAATATTATTAAATTATCGTCGCTTGCTTTTCCTGCGATCGCTTTTTTGCAATATTATTCGAAAATGCCCGGTTTTCTAAAATACATCACGCACGGCATACTCACGATTACAATTTTATTGGCGATCCTGATTCTTTATACCCTGTGGATTTTTTTGCAGGGCCGAATCGTTAATAAAGCCATGACGCGCAAGCTGATCGATCCGGTCATCTCCATGTCGATTTCGCTTGTTTCGGTTATTATGACCGGATCATATCAAAGCAGTTACAAGTTCCTGTTTATTTTCGTTATTTTATTTACCAGCATCGAATGCAGCCAGCGGACCAGCCTTACCGTTGCGGGTATTTCTGCGGCTTTTGTGCTCGGCATCGACCTGATTACAGGGCCGCAAAATGGTGTGAATACATACTTTGAAAGCGATATTGTGCTGGTTTGTGTATTCCTGATTATCGCGTGGACTGTCGGCTATTATGATGATATTCGAAAAAAACACATTGCCTATTTGAAGGAAATTGCCAATATCGACGGTTTGACGGAGCTGTACAACCATCGGTATTTTTACGAATACCTGACAGCGGAGATTCGCAAAGCCTCCCAGAAAAATACGCCCGTATCGCTGTTGTTCATCGATATCGACAGCTTTAAGTATTACAACGATCTTTATGGGCATCAGAAGGGCGACGACGTACTGCGCTCCATATCGTTGATTATGCGCGCGACCTGCCCCAAAGATACGTTTATCGCGCGTTACGGCGGCGAGGAATTTGCTGCCGTGCTGACCAACTATGATGAGAAACAGGCGATTGAGGAAGCCGAAAAACTTCGCAGGGCCGTGCAGGAGTATCCGTTTGACGGTCAGGAACGCCTGCCGGGTGGAAACATGACGGTGTCCGTGGGTGTGTCGACCTATCCCACCAAAGCAAAGAGTGATTCCGAGCTGATCAAGCGGGCCGACGACGCCTGCTACCGCGCGAAGTTCCTTTGTAAGAACCGCGTGGAAGCTTACGTATCCATTCTGGATGAATTCCACTTCTCACCGGAAGTGATTACGCAGATCAAGACGCTGATTGCCGTAATCAACGCCAAGGACAAATATACCTACCGGCATGTGGAACGCGTGGTCTTTTACTGTAATCTGCTTGCGGATCAGTTGGGGCTGGATGCGGAAGACAAGCGAAAGCTGGTGTATTCCGCTTACCTGCATGATATCGGGAAAATTAACATCTCCGAAGAAATCCTGATTAAGAGCGAACCGCTGACACCTGAGGAGTGGGCTATCCTGAAAAGCCATCCGCAGTTTGCCGTCGATATCATCAAGAACAATCAGGCGTTGGACGAGCTGAAACCGATTGTGCTCCAACACCACGAGCATTTCGACGGCAAGGGCTACCCGCTCGGCCTGAAGGGAGAGGAAATCCATCCGCTTGCCCGATTGCTGACGGTGGTGGATGCATTCGACGCCATGACTTCCCTGCGGCCTTACCAAAACACGAAAACCTACCAGCAGGCGCTGAAGGAGCTGCGCCGTTGCAGCGGCACGCAGTTTGACCCCGCGGCGGTGGAAGCGTTTATCAAGTGTATTGAGGAGCGCAACGGGGGCAAACTGGATTAATCGCAGGCAAAGCGACGGGAACGCAGCGGAGCATGGATGCCGGTTATAACGGAGAACAGAGCCGAGGAGACGGTTAAGAACCGTTTCCCCGGCTTTTTGACTGAAACACGTCTGTATAATCGACCTCGCGCAGCGTTGGAATAACCATATGTGTACGTCGGAATGGTCTGTGTGTTTATGTACACGCCCGCCATGCTGCGGATTGGCCTCACGTATCCGCCTCTGACGAATATAAGAACAGCACGGGTGAGCAAGGGGAGAGAGTACAATATTAAATCAGGAGGATGCCGAAGCATCCCCCTAACCCTTATGCAATAAAGCAAAACCGTTGCAATTACTTGCCGAAGTACCGCTTCAGCAGGCCGTCAAAGCCTTTGCCGTGGCGGGCCTCATCCTTGCACATTTCGTGTACGGTATCATGAACCGCGTCGTAGCCAAGCTCCTTGGCCAATGTCGCCAGTTCCTTCTTGCCTTTGTTGGCGCCCCATTCGGCTTCCACACGCATTTCGAGGTTCTTCTTGGTGCTGTCGGTAAGCACTTCGCCCAGCATCTCGGCAAATCGGGAAGCGTGATCCGCCTCTTCGTAGGCATAGCGGCGATAGGCTTCGGAAATTTCGGGATACCCCTCGCGATCCGCCTGCCGCGCCATAGCCAGATACATGCCCACCTCGCTGCATTCGCCGGTAAAGTTCATCCGAAGGCCTTCGATGATGCGCTCGTCCAGGCCCTTGGCAACGCCTACATGATGCTCGTCAGCATACACGCGCTCCTCGGCCATCTTCACAAACTTTTCTTTCGGCGCGCCGCAAACAGGGCATTTTTCGGGCGGTTCGGCACCCTCATAAACATATCCGCAAACAGAACATACCCATTTCATATCGCATTCCTCCTTCATTTTATGAAAGCGTTTGGCTTCGTTCTTTATGCTACCCGTAAGCAACCGAAGGTGAAACGACATTTTCAAAAAAAGTGTCAGTACGATATAAATTAGAACCGCTGCTATTGCAGCTCGTTAAGCAGCGCGCCTTCCATACCGTCGCGTTCGCAGACGGTTTTGTGGCGAATGGGCAGTGTTTTCAGCTCCAGAATCTGGCTGGGGATCGGGACGCCCGTATGGGCGTGCAGCTTCTCGGCGCAGGCGAAAGCATCCAGCCCCTCGGTTGCGTCCTTCCCGAGCAGCGAGGAAAGCACATCCTCCGAAAACTTGTAAGGGCTGGCGGTGGAAACGATCACCGTGGGGGAATGGTCGCCGGAAACATCCCGGTATTCGGCCAGCACGTGGCTTGCGACGGCGGTGTGCGGGTCCATCAGATAGCCCGTATGCTCGAATATGCGGCGAATTTCCGCGGCGGTCATGGTATCGTCGGCAAAACCGGCGGAGAAGGTTTTTTGCAGTTCGCCCAACCGCTGCGCTCCGATGGAGAAGCTTCCGCAGTCAGCCAGCAGTTCCATCCACGATTTCACAATCCGGCCGTCCCGATCCGCGCTTTCATACAGCAGGCGTTCCAGATTGGAGGAAATCAGTATATCCATGCTGGGAGACATGGTTTTGAAGAAGGTGCGGTGCGTATAATAAATACCGTCGGTAAAGAAATCGCTTAGAACGTTATTGCGGTTGCTGGCGCAAATCAGCCGGCCTACGGGCAGCCCCATGCGTTTGGCATAATAGCCGGCAAGAATATCCCCAAAATTGCCGGTGGGCACCACAAAGTTCAGCGGCTGCCCCATGCGAAGCGCGCCCTGATTAACCAGCGCGGCGTAAGCGCTGAAATAATAAACCACCTGCGGCGCCAGACGGCCGAAATTGATGGAGTTTGCCGAGGAGGGTAGTTTGCCGAGGGCATCCATTTTTTCACGGAATTCCGCGGAGGCGAAAAGGCGTTTCACGCCCGTTTGTGTATCGTCAAAGTTACCCCGCACACCGATGACGTGCGTATTGCCGCCGCCGGTGGTGGCCATCTGCAGTCGCTGCATGGCGCTCACGCCGTCCGCGGGATAGAAAACGGAGCAACTGGTGCCCGGAACATCCTTAAAGCCTTCCAACGCGGCCTTGCCGGTGTCTCCGCTGGTGGCGACCAGAATGCTGATTTCGCGCTTCTCCTCGTTTTTCTGCGCGGCCAGACGAACCAGATAAGGTAAAAGCTTCAGGGCAATGTCCTTAAAGGCAAGCGTTGGGCCGTGAAACAGCTCCAACAGGTAGATGTTGCTGTCCAGCGGTTTCACGGGCGCAATCGCCGGATCGTCAAACGCGGGGGCCGTATACGCCGCGTTTACGGAGGTAGCAATCTCGTCGATTGAGTAATCTTCCAGAAAACAACGCAGCACACGCTCCGCAATCTGCTGATAGCTCATCTGGCAGAAAGAGGCGATTTTCTCCTGTGAAAGCTGCGGAAACATGGAAGGCACATACAGCCCGCCGTCTTTCGCCAAACCCCAGAGAACCGCCTGAGAGGCGGTTACACATGCGCCGCCGCGCGTTGAGAAAAAGGACATTTATGCTCCACTCCCTTGGCATGGGTTTCCCCGCCATTCTGTGCCGCAGCGTATACGCGCCGCCTGCGCGGCTGAGGAAACGATCGAAAGTTGTTAACAAGCGGAAGCCCGAAAGCTTCCGCTTGTTGATGCGCCATATTTTCAGATGACGTATTTTTTAATGAAATCGGGCAGAAGCTCGGGCGCTTCGCTGACGGCGAGAACAAAATCGACGCTGTGCTTTTCGCTGAGCTTTTCCAAACGCTCAAACAGCCACTCGGTGGTGGCAAGATCGCACTTGATGAGTTTCACAAACGCGTCGATCAGGATCAGGCCCACGTCGAAATTCTGGGCGACCGCGCCCGCGAGGAACCCCATAAACATCTGGTCGTTTAACAGGTTGTATTCACCCGCGTTGATGAACCGCACCTCGTGACGAAGATCGAACATATAGCGGTTATCATCGTCGATAAAAACGATATCGTGCTTGCTCTCCTGAGCAGCTTTATTGGCCATGTCAATGATCCGCTTGGTTTTTCCGGAACCCTTTCTACCGGCAATCACCTGAATCAATGGTAACGCCTCCTTAAACAAGATGTAAATTTCTCATATACGGTCTGTGAAACCGTGCGACCGTTCTTCGAACTTATTATACATGAACATTGGCCGATAAGCAAGGCATTGGCGTAAAAGGTGCGGTGTGGCACAGATGGAACCGGCGAAGACTGCGTTAGCGGAGAAAGGCGTCCGTAAAGAACAGGTAAAGGGAAAACAACAATGGGAGGCGGGAAGGTTTACGCAAGCTCCAGCGGCGAAGCCCCGTCGGGGTGCTCAGCCTCGTTTAAGCGCTCGGAGAATTCCTCCATTTTCATTTCGGGCAGGCTCCACGCCGCGGCGCCGCGCGCGTCGGGATCGAACCCGCAAATACCGCCGTAGCCGCAATAGCGGCAAGCTTCCGTTTCGCCCGCCTGCACCGGACGGATGGACGTGTCTCCGTTATAAAGCGCTTCT
>JAQUXV010000225.1 GCA_028692205.1 Eubacteriales bacterium | reverse complement strand
CTGGTAGACGAAAGCGGCAATATCCTCTCACAGGGGGAAACGCCCACGCTGGCCGGGCGGCCGTTTGCGGATATCATCCATGATATGGGTATCTGCGCGCTGAGCGTGGTGGCAAAGGGCGGTTATACCGTAAACGACGTTGCTTCCATCGGCGTCGGCGTGCCCGGCATTGCGGACCAAAGTACGGGTGTGGTCATTTTCTGCACCAACCTGGGCTGGCACGATGTGCCTTTGCGCGAGGAACTTCAAAAGTACATCGACAAGCCCGTCTATATCGATAACGACGCCACCGTCGCAGGCTATGCCGAAAGCATCTGCGGCGTCAGCGTCGGTTGCCACTCCAGCGTCTTTCTTACGCTGGGCACCGGCGTGGGCGGCGGCATCGTGATCGGCGGACGGCCCTGGAGCGGTTACCACGGCGTAGGCAGCGAAATCGGCCATACGCTGATGGATATCGAGGGCGAGCCCTGCACCTGCGGCAACGACGGTTGTCTGGAGCGGTATTGCAGCGCCACGGCGATTATCCGCATGGGTCGGCAGGCCATGCTGCAGCATCCCGACAGCGCGTTATACGCAGCCTGCGGCGGCGACGTGGAAGCCGTAACCGCCAAGACCGTATTCGACTGTGCCAAGGAGGGCGACGACGTCGCCCTGAAGGTGTTCCGCCGCTATGTAAACTACCTGTGCATGGCGCTGAACAGCATCATCGCGTTTCTGGACCCGGAAATCATCATTCTGGGCGGCGGCGTTAGCAAAGCGGGCAATTTTCTGTTGGATGCCGTTCGCGCACGCCTGCCGAAGTATTTGCTGTTTAAAACCCGCCCGTATTCCCGCGTAGAAATCGCCCGGCTGGGCGCGGAGGCGGGGATGATCGGCGCGGCTATGCTGGGCAAGCAGTAAAGCGCGTTTCCTACAGGTGTTTCACCTGCGGGGCATCCCCGCGCCCGGCAGTATTTCCCCTGTCCCTTCCTTTACCTTGTTTGTGCCCGCGCGGGTCTGTGCGCGGCATTCCGATAGCACCGCAAGGGAAATCGTAAGAACCGACCGCTGGTACGCCGGCGTTCCATCATAACGCAATCCTTCAAGGAGGCCCTGTCATGGCAAACTTCACCATCCATTCTCTGTTCGAGCAAGTCCCCGGGGAAAGCATTCCCGATTGCACCGTATCGGGCTGGGTGCGCACCGTGCGCGACAGCAAGGCGTTCGGCTTTATGGAAATCAACGACGGCACCCATTTCAAGAACCTTCAAATCGTTCTGGATCAAACAGGAACGGATAACTTTTCCGAAGTTGTTAAAACCACGCTGGGCAGCGCCGTGCGGGCCACAGGCGAGCTGGTGCCGACGCCCGGAATGCAGCAGCCCTTTGAGTTGAAGGCTAAAGCCGTAGAGGTGCTGGGCGCGTGCGACCCCGCTTATCCGCTACAGAAAAAGCGCCACAGTTTTGAATATCTGCGCACGGTGGCGCATCTGCGACCCCGCACCAACACCTTTTACGCGGTGTTTCGCATCCGGTCGCTGGCGGCGCAGTTTATCCACGCGTTTTTCGCGGAGCGCGGATTTGTTTATGTGCATACCCCGCTGATCACCACCAGCGATTGCGAAGGCGCGGGTGAAATGTTTCAGGTAACCACGCTGGATGTCGGCAATCCCCCGCGCACCGAGGACGGCGCTGTGGACTATACGCAGGATTTTTTCGGCAAACAGGCCAGCCTGACCGTGAGCGGCCAGCTGAACGTAGAAACCTTCTGCATGGCGTTTCGGAATGTGTATACCTTCGGCCCCACCTTCCGCGCTGAGAAAAGCTATACGCCGCGCCACGCGGCCGAGTTTTGGATGATCGAGCCGGAAATCGCCTTTGCCGACCTGTTTGACGATATGGCGCTGGCGGAGGACATGCTCAAATATGTCATCACCCACGTGATGCAGGCCGCGCCGGAAGAGATGGATTTCCTGAACCGCTTTGTGGAAAAAGGCTTGCTGGATAAATTGAACGCGGTGGCCAACAGTGAGTTCGCCCGCTGCACCTATACCGAGGCCATCGACATCCTGCAAAAGAGCGGACAGAAGTTCGAATATCCCGTCTCCTGGGGCATCGACCTGCAAACCGAGCATGAGCGGTACCTGACGGAGAAACATTTTGGCAAGCCTGTATTCGTACACGATTATCCCAAGGGCATCAAGGCTTTCTACATGCGCATGAACGACGACGGAAAAACCGTCGCGGCCGTGGATATGCTGGTGCCCGGCATCGGCGAGCTGATCGGCGGCAGCCAGCGTGAAGAGCGGCTGGATACGCTTCTCAGTCGGATTCACGAAACGGGGATGAACGAAGAGCAGTACGGCTGGTATTTGGATACGCGCCGTTTTGGCACTACGCCTCACGCAGGCTTTGGCCTTGGGTTTGAGCGGTTGGTCATGTACCTTACGGGCATCACCAACATCCGCGACGTGCTCCCCTTCCCGCGCACCACGGGCAGCGCGGAATTCTAAGATACTCATTATTAACGAAAACCCCGGTGGCGCATTCCATGCCACTGGGGTAGAACTTCGCAGCACGGCGCGTGGGTTTATCGCCTGTTTGACAGTCATCGGCATGATCGGACGGCTTTGGTATTCGTATCTCCACCCGTTCCATAGGAGGGCGGTATACCGCTCGCCGTCTGTAAGCCCTTAACTCTTCCCGGTTTCAAAACGGGTTTGATAATCGACCTGAAAGCCATTCAGCCAGGAACGGAGGCGTAGCAATGACCGACGCTTTTCGCAGGGATATCAACGCGATGTACGCGACCGCCGAACAGGCGCATAGCCTTCCCGCGCTGATTCCGGTGCTTTGCGATATGCTGCGCCGCAACGGTGATTCTCTTGTCGGCATTACCTACGCTTACCGGCTTACAACGATCGATACGGATTATAGTTTCGCCTTTTCCCTCACGGAAGGCGCATTTTGCGACCTTTCCCCTTCCGCGCCCGTTGACGTGGTTGTTTCCGGCCGCGAGGCAAACCTGCTCGCCGTTTTTCAGCGGCGGCTGAACCCCGCGAAAGCTTTGCTGCTGCGTAAAATCAGGGTGGACGGCAGCATGGCGGCGCTGATGGAACTCGCGTCGTTTCTGTAGCAGGCGGGTTTTCCGCAGACAGGTGACAGGTTTGGCCTAAACCGGATTGCAACTCGTTTATCAGTTCTTTTACGAAGATCAGCGCGTTTTTTATTGTATATTCCCGGGTTGGATGTTCCTTCCCGGGATTTGGTTTGCATATCAGTTTTACAAACGGCGTTTTGCCGCCTTTTCGCTTCACTTTCTAATGGATTTCCCTTTTCCGAACAATTTTTTTGCTTTCCAAGCCCCGATTTTATGTTTTTGTGCAAAATCACAATTCATTTAAGGCTTATAATTCCAGCATTTTTATTTTTCAAACGAGTTATCCACATTTCCATGGTTTTTTGTGGATAACTCGTTTTATTACAATGGAGCAGCGATATTATCCACAATTTAACCAATTCTACATATATTTAACCAAATTGTAAACATATTTCCTCTGTTTATCCTAAAATTCTCCACAATTCGTCTTGTATATCAGGTAATCCTATGTTACAATAATTACGGTTAAAATTCGTTCGGATCTCTATTCTTTGTTTATATTTCGAAAAGCGAGGCGAACCCTTATGGACAGGACGGTGCCATATATCCTCGTATCGATTATCGGGATCGCTTTCGTTGTGTATCTGGTGATCGCCGATCGTCGCCGTGCGCGCGTCCAACGCCTGAGAGTGAAAAAGCTCTACGCGTCTTCCATGTTCGAAGCCATGAAGCCCCTGCTTCGTCAGGCGCAGAAATGTTCGCTGGAAAGCGTCACCATCGATAAAACCGGGTTTGTGCTCCGATTTCTAAACCCGTTTGGTTACGAGACGCGCTTTAACATGGCGGATTACGGCTACCCGAACCTGACGCATGAGAAGCAGGAAGCACTGTTGCTTTTAATGGAAGAGCTGGTTCCCAAACTTACGGTTCATGACTGTTATTATTTCCGTTCCACCCGCAACCGGCTGTTGGATGGGCGAATTGAATTTCAATACCGCTACATCATCCAGATCGACTATAAAAACCTGCTCATACGCGCCCCCTATTATAACGGATCACTGCAGAGCCAGATGTGGTAATCGTGCCGTTGGGACCCTCCTTACAAAACCGGGGCGACAGCTTGCTGTCGCCCCGGCAATTTTGTTATCTTCTTAAATATCGCCGCAGTATCGGCATCGGGTTCCGTTTATAGCCCTGCACTCAATCGTACCGCTATAAAAGCGTACGCCGGTTTTCCGCCGCTGCGTACGGCGGGGCTGTGTTAGACTCGCAGTTCAAAAAGCGCAACCGCCCTACAGCAGGAAGCCCTGCATTGCCTGGGCGGTCGAAAAATCCTCCCAATACGACCACGCTCCGCGGACTGGCATCCTCCACCCCGGAAGCTCGGTCGTTATCCGACTGGGACGACGGAAAGCCGTCCACCGGGGCCTGTTTATCCCAACGCCACATCCAGAACCATCATCAGCACGAAGCCCATAGCCGCGCCGATGGTACCGATGTTGCTGTGCGGTTCCCGCTGCGCTTCCGGAATCAGCTCCTCCACCACCACATAGATCATCGCTCCCGCCGCAAATGCCAGCATATACGGCAGCACGGAGGAAATTACCCCCGTTAACAGCAGCGTCAGCACCGCCCCGACCGGTTCCACCACGCCGGAGAGGAACCCGTACAAGAACGCTTTCTTTCTGCTGATGCCGCCGCTAAGCAGCGGCATGGAAATGATGGCCCCTTCCGGAATATTTTGAATCGCGATGCCGACGGACAACGCAAACGCGCCCGCAACCGATACGGCCGTGCTGCCGCTGAGCACCCCTGCAAACACCACGCCGACCGCCATCCCTTCGGGGATGTTGTGCAGCGTAACCGCAAGCACCAGCATAAACGATTTACGCAGCTTGCTGTGAATGCCCTCCGGCCGGTCGGCATGCAGATGCAGATGCGGAATCATCATATCCAACGCTAGTAAAAACGCGATCCCCGCCAGAAAGCCGACGCCAGCCGGTATCCACGCGATCCGGCCCGACGCCTCCGCCATCTCAATAGCCGGTATCAGCAGCGACCACACCGAGGCCGCGATCATCACGCCGGAAGCAAAGCCAAGCAGCAGTTTTTGCAGGCTCGAG
>JAQUXV010000224.1 GCA_028692205.1 Eubacteriales bacterium | reverse complement strand
ATCACCATCTGTACGCCGCCCAGCGGCGCGGAAGGAAGCGTGCGAAGCCGCTTCTGCTCGGACACGTCCAGCACCTGGCCGAACACGCGCTGCCCTTCCGCAATCAGGCGGGACAAAAGAAGGCGCTGCGGGGCAAGCAGCGTGTACTGCCTTCCCCGGAATGTGCGCATCGCGGGGCTGCGACAGGCGAAGGAGATTACGAATATGCTTGCGCCCCGGGCATAGTTGGCCCAGATGGTGTGGAATTCGTTGGGCTTGTGGAAAATCAGCTGCCCCTGATTGAGCTGGCGAACCTCCCGGTCCGCGCCGATTTCCGCCTCGCCCTGATCGATGTAAACCAGCTCCCAGAAATCGTGCTTTTCTCCGCTGAAAACATACCCGGAGGCAAACTGGAAGTAATGAAGGCTGTATAGCCCGCTGATGGAGAACACGTTCTGCGGTTTCAGGATCCGGTATTCGGACATCGCTGTTCCCTCCCCCGGATAAGTTTGGCACAACGGCCTGCGCCCGTCAAGCAAAAAGCGACAAAAATGATAAAAAATGCGGCTAAACGGATAATACAATTTTCACATACATTTGATATGATAACGGTAAGAAAAGGGAGGAGAACATCCATGGTGCAAAAACCGGTATTGGTCATCATGGCGGCGGGACTGGGCAGCCGCTACGGCGGCCTGAAGCAGATCGACTCCGTGGACGATCAGGGCCAGATCATCATCGATTTTTCAATTTTTGATGCGGTTCGCGCGGGCTTCGGCAAGGTGATCTGCGTCATTAAACCGGAACTGGAAACGGAATTCCGCGAAGTGATCGGCGACCGGATTGCCCCCTACGTAACGCTTCAATACGCTTATCAACAGCTGGATATGCTGCCGCAGGGTTTCCACATGCCGGAGGGCCGCCGCAAGCCCTGGGGCACGGCGCACGCCGTGCTTTGCGCAAAGCCGCTGATCGACGCGCCTTTCGCCGTGATTAACGCCGATGATTTTTACGGACGCACAGCCTATGAGCAGCTGGCGAAATTTTTGTCCGAGCCGCGCGGGCCGCAGGAGCATGTGATGGTGGGCTACGCCATCCAGAACACGGTAACGGAAAACGGCCATGTTGCCCGCGGCGTTTGCCGTGTGGACGGCGGCATGCTAACAGAGATCGTGGAGCGTACGCATATTGAGCCGCGCCCGGGCGGGGCGGCCTTTACCGAGGATGGCGAACACTTTACGTTCCTGCCGGACGGCACGGTGGTCAGCATGAATTTCTGGGGATTCCAGCCGGGCATCCTGCAGGAAATTGAGGATCGTTTTGCCGGTTATCTGCGGAAAAACCTGCCGGCGGATTCGTTGAAATGCGAATATTTCCTGCCGCTGATCCCCAACCAGCTGATTCACGAGGGCAAGGCGACCGTCGCCGTGCTGCCGACGCACGAGAAATGGTACGGCGTTACCTACCGCGAGGATATGGCGGTGGTGCGCGCCGCGATTGCCCGCATGAAGGCCGAGGGCCAATATCCCGAGCAACTTTGGAGGAAACCCGTATGATGGATATACTCAGCAGTTTTCAGGTGGAAGGCAGCCCGCTTTCCTGCGAGCGTTACGGCAGCGGACACATTAACCAGACCTATCTGGCAGCTACGAACGCGCCGCACCTGTACATCCTGCAAAAAATCAACCAGAATGTTTTTCGCAACGTGCCCGCGCTGATGGAGAATATTTACGCCGTTACGAAGTGGCTGGCGAAAAAAGATCCCGATCCCCGCCATGTGCTTACGCTGGTGCCCACCCTCAGGGGCGAGCCTTACCACCGGGACGGCGAGGGCGAATGCTGGCGGCTGTACGAGTTTATTACCGGCGGCATCTGCCTGGACCGGGCGCGGAACGCCGCGGAGTTTTACCAGAGCGCTGTCGCTTTCGGGCATTTTCAAACGTTGCTTGCGGATTTTCCCGCCGAGACGCTGCACGAGACGATCGCCCATTTTCACGATACGCCCGTGCGCTTTCAGGCGCTGCACGCCGCCGTGGACGCAAACGTTGCGAACCGGCTGGACGAGGTGGGGCCGGAGCTAGACTTTTTGCTGGAGCGCGAGGCGGAGGGCGCAACCCTGATGAACCTGCTGAAAAGCGGCGAACTGCCCCTGCGGGTTACCCATAACGATACCAAACTGAATAACGTTATTCTGGACGAGAAGGACCACACCCCGCTGTGCGTGATCGACCTGGACACGGTGATGCCCGGACTGGTAGCCAATGATTTTGGCGATTCCATCCGCTTTGGGGCGTCCACCGCCGTGGAGGACGAGAAGGATTTAAGCAAGGTCCATTTTTCGCCGGAATTGTACGAAACCTATGCCAACGGCTTTCTGGCCGCTTGCGGCGCGGGGCTGACCCCGCGCGAGCGGGAGACTCTGCCCCTGGGCGCAAAGCTGATGACGCTGGAAAACGCCGCCCGCTTTTTGACCGACTACCTGCAGGGGGATACGTACTACGCCGTCAGCCGCCCGGAGCACAATCTGGACCGGACGCGCACGCAGATCAAGCTGGTGGCGGAGATGGAAAAGCAATGGGACTGGATGAACGAAACCATTCGGAAATATTGATTTCCGGCCTGCGCTTTTATCCTTTGGCTAAACCTTGCGGCGGAAAGGCACGTAAACAGGCGTAAGCCGATTCCACGTCGGAAGGCCTGTTTCCAAGGCACACCCGGCACGGGTAAACCGCAATTTGCGGGCATTACGGCGGAGCGCGAGCGACTGTTGTAAAAGCAACCGGGGAGGCGCGGCGCGACCGCAGGCGAGTTTGCGGGCCTGAAGCGACGGCGCGAAACGGAGATCTGCGCAGAGGGCTTGATACTGCATTCCGGAAGATAACGGAACCGAGGAGGCAGCATGAACGGGCAAAAACCGGTAACGGCGGTTGTGGTGGGCATGGGGGCGCGCGCGGCGATTTATGCGCGGGAGGCGCTGCGGCATCCGGAGCAGCTGACGATTGTCGGCGTTGCGGATGTGAACCCCGAGCATGTGCGCTATGCGCGGGAAACGTTTGGTATTCCGCCGGAACGCTGCTTTGCCTCGGCGGAGGCGCTGGCGGCTGTGCCGAAATTTGCCGACGCTGCCATCAACGGCACCATGGATCCGCAGCATGTGGAAACGACGCTGCCGCTTTTGCGTCGGGGGTACGACGTACTGCTGGAAAAACCGGTCGCCACCAATCGGGAGGATGCCGACCGGCTGTTGGCCTGCGCGCGGGAAACGGGGCGCAAGGTGATGGTCTGCCATGTGCTGCGCTACGCGCCCTTTTATAAGAAACTGAAGGAAACCGTGCTTTCGGGCGAGCTGGGGCGCATCATCAATATCCAGATGACCGAGCAGGTGAGCTATTTTCACGAGTCCGTTTCCTATGTGCGCGGCAAGTATGCCTCGCCGGAGACGTGCGGCTCGGGAATGCTTTTGTCGAAATGCTCCCACGACATGGATTTGATGGCGTGGCTGATGGCACAGTCTCTGCCCCAAACCGTGTCGAGCATCGGGTCGGTTTTCCAGTTTAAGCCGGAGGCGGCGCCCGCGGGCGCGGGCACGCATTGCCTGCTGGATTGTCCCCTGGAAAGGGATTGCGTGTATTCGGCGCGAAAGTTGTATCTGGAGCATCCTCAGCGCTGGGCCGACAACATCTGGCACGACAGCGGAAACGACAACGCGACCGACGCGGAAAAACAGCGCATCCTCTCCGCGCCGGATAACCCGTACAGCCGCTGCATCTACCGCTGCGGGCTGAAAATTGTGGATCATCAGTCCGTGCTGGTCGGTTTCCGGGACGGCGCGACCGCCACCTTCAACATGAACGGCGGGGCTGCCGCGCCCTCGCGGCGGATTCACCTGACGGGCACGAAGGGGGAGGCCGCGGGCCGCTTTGAGGAAGAACGCTTTACCGTATCGCTGATCGCGCCCGAAGCGCCGGGCGGCAGGCGGAACTGCGTAGTGGAGCTTTCGCCCGCGCGGCTGGGCAGCGAGCACGGGGGCGGCGACCAGGCGCTGGTGGCGGATTTTGTGTCGCTGCTGCGGGGCGAAAAGACCTCCGTCTGCACGACGACGCTGGACGATTCCATAGTCGGGCACCGGATGGTTTATCTGGCGGAGGATTCCCGTATGCGCGGGGGCGAGACGCTGCCTTACTGAGATAAGCGAAGGGGTACGCCCGCGGCGAACCCGGCCGGCCCGGTTGGTGAACTGAGCCGCGAAGGCCGCGCGCCCGGGAGCCCACAGGCGACAAATGTTCCGGGACTTCCCCGGAGACGTTTCCGTGACGAAACAATATTATAAAACCGGGAGGAAGTAGCCATGAAAGTATTGCTGACCGGCGCGACGGGTTTTCTGGGTTCGCGCGCGCTGCCATACCTGAAGGAACGCTTTGCGGTGGACACGGTTCCCTCCTCGCTGCTTCGGGGCGAGCTGACGGCGGAGCGCGCCGAAACGCTGTATCGGGCCGTTTCCGAAAGCGCCCCGGAGGTTATTTTGCATACGGCGGCTATTTCCGATACGGGCTACGCGCAGCTCCACCCGGATGAATCTTTTCAGGCCAATGTGGCGCTGCCGGAGGCAATGGCAAAGATTGCCGCAAAGATTGGCGCGAAATTAGTATGCTGTTCGTCCGATCAGGTGTATAATGGGGTTGACGGAATGGGACCGTTTGCCGAAACCGATCCGGTAAAGCCCGCGGGCGTATATGGCCGCCACAAGCTGGAGGCCGAGGAGCGCGTTGCGCAGGCGGCGCCGGGCGCGGTATCGCTGCGACTCACCTGGATGTATGATCTGCCCGTTCGGGGCCAACCGACACATAAAAACCTGCTGACCAATCTGCTCGTCGCGGCGGCGCGACGGGAGCCGTTGCATCTCTCCCAAAATGATTACCGCGGCGTGACCTACGCGGGGCGGGTCGTTGAGAATTTCCCGCTTGCGTTTGCGCTGGAGGGCGGCGTGTATAACTACGGCAGCGAAAGCGATAAAAGCGTTTGGCAGATTGCGGGCGCGTGGTGCGGGGCACTGGGGATCGACCCCGGGATGCTGTGGCCCACGGAAGGCAAACCCCGCAGCCTGTGCATGGACTGCGTAAAGGCGCGCGCCGGAGGCATCGTGTTTGAAGATTCCGCCTCGGGCATCGGGCGGCTGATACGGGAATACGGGTTGGATAAGCTATAAAACGTTGCGATAAGGCCGGAAGACGGAGCGTAACCCGAG
>JAQUXV010000223.1 GCA_028692205.1 Eubacteriales bacterium | reverse complement strand
GTTATGCTAAGCGGGGCGTTCTTTTCCTTCGCGGGCGCGTGGTACGCCCACAGCCTGCTTGTTGGACTTTTATGCGGCATTCTGGGCGGCGTGGCGGTGAGCGCCCTGCACGCGGCGCTTTCCATCCGCCTGGCGAAAGACCAGTCCGTAAGCGGGCTGGCGCTCAACATGCTCATGCTGGGCGTGACCGGCTTTCTATTCAAGCTCATGTCCTCCGGCCAGAGCTACCAGCAGATCGATACGTTGCCGTCGCTGAAAATCCCCCTGCTGTCGGCGATCCCCCTGATCGGCGAGGCGTTTTTCAATCGCGATTTGCTCACCTACATCCTCTACCTACTGCTGATCCTTGTGTGGATGTTTTACCGCAAAACCGATCTGGGGCTTTCCTTCGCCGCCATCGGCGAAAACCCCCGGGCCGCCGCCTCGGCGGGGGTGCCCGTACACCGCTACCAGTGGATCGCCATGCTGCTCAACGGCGCGCTGGGCGGCGTGGGCGGCGCGTATCTGGTGCTGGTGCAACTGGGTGTATTTACCGAGAACATGACCTCCGGGCGCGGCTACATCGCGCTGGCGACGGTTATCTTGGGGCGGTATTCGCCGTTCGGCATGTTCGGCGCGGCGCTGCTGTTCGGCGCGGCCAACGCGCTGCAAATCCGGCTGCAGACCATCGGCTTGTCCGTATCGCCGTACCTGCTCAACATGCTGCCCTACGCCATCACCCTCGCGGCAATGATGCTGGCGATCGGCAAAACCAGCCAGCCGGAAGCATTGGGCCAGCCGTATGTGAAGGGTTCCCGGTAGGCGGGTACCTACCAGCCGCATGATGCGAACAGGCCGGAACCAGTTCGATTCTGGCCGGGCTGTTTATGAAACGCTATACCCATTGCTGATTTAAGCATTCCCCCTCTATGATGCCGACTCGACAGGCAGGAAAGGCTGATGTTCAGCGTGTGTGCGAAAAAAAGAGAGGTCACGAGCCCCGAAGAAAAACAGGTGAAAGAATACCTGACGGTGGGCGAACTGGCGCGTACGTTCGGGCTGGATGTGCAAACGCTGCACTTTTACGATTCCATCGGCCTTTTTCAACCGGCGCGCAGGGACCCAAAAACCAACTACCGCAAATATCGCTTCGACCAGATTTACCAGCTGGCTTCCATCCGCTATCTGCGCAAGATGGGCTATACGCTGGACGATGTGCAAAAATATCTGGACACCCGTAGCTCCGAGGATACCCTGAACCTGCTCAACAAGCGCTCCGAGGAGCTTCAGCGCGAATGGGCGCAGCTGATCCGCATCAACAACGCGATACGCCGAAAGATTGAGTTTGTCAATCAGCGGCGCAAGGATATCCAATTGGACTCTATTGAAATCTGTCGGTTTCCCGAACGCCGCTATATCCCCATCGGCACGGAGGAAATCCTCTATCTGGAAGACCCTTTCTACTTTTATCCGACCATCGCGTTTTACGAAGGGGACCTGAAGTATTTCGGCGCCTATTTATATATGCCGCCGGGACGGACGGATCTTCAGGCCGGGGAAATCGGCGCGGAAGGCGCATCGATCATCGAAGCCGGGCCCTATCTGGTGGGTTACCATCAAGGGCCCTACGAAACCATTAAGCAGCGGATTGCCGCAATTCGCGCGTCGCATCCCGAACTCAGGCTGGGTGTTCGCGTGATCAGTTTCAATATTATCGATCAATTTCTGGAAAACAACAGCAACAATTATATCACAGAAATCCAGATTCCCATCGAAGCATAAACACGGCCCGCTCCCGGATGGTTCCGGGCGCGGGCCGTGCTGTTTACCCTTTGCGTTGCCGCTCCATTCCGGCCGCGGCGGGCGCGTTTTCCGGCAAAGCGCTATGCCGCCAGTTCTGCCGCGGTTACCGCTGCCGGTGCCGCCGCAGGTTTTATCTCCTTCGGGGCGAACATGGCCGCAAACATCACCGGCACGGAATAGAACAGCCCCAGCATATAGCGCATCAACGCCACAGGCCCCACGAGGCACGTAATCCATATCGCCAGCAAAAACACAAACCCGGCCATCCATTGCCGCTGACGGTTGTACAGCGCCAGCCCAAAGCCTGCCAGACACAGCCATACATAGAAAGCGGTGTCCGATAACAGCCGCACGCCCGGAATGCCAAGGAAGGTCATCGTTTGATCGTAATCGGAATAAAGCTTTCGAAGCTCGGGGAAGTACGAATGCTCCTCAATGGTAAAAATATCGATTTGGATTACGCCGAGATCGAAATTGTACGGCATATCCGCGCCCGGCAGAAAATACGGCAAATTCTGCACAAGGAACGCCTCGAAATAGGATACCGGATACTTGGCCCCCAGCCTGCGCCACAGTGACAGGAGAGAGGAAAGGTTATCGTCCACAACGTCGTAATCCGTCGCCCACTTCACCGAGTCCGCCACCCTTGGGTTATAGAACTGCGCGGGGTCGGTGCCGTACAGCGTATCCAGCACCCCGTCCGTATCCTCGGCAATCGCTTCCGGATGGTCGCGAAGCGTGCGCGCAATCTGTTGCAGCGGAATCGACAAAAACTCAACCTTGCAGGGAATCGTCGCGTCCGTCGCCCAGATCAGCGCGCTGTTCGCCAGCAGGTACACCGCCGCACAGCCAGCCAGCAGCGCCGTAACCCGGAACCGCGCGCCCTTCGCATAAATAATCGCAAACGGTATAAGCAGGCAGAAGGCGTAAAACCCGTTGTTACGCATTAGCATCATCAAGGCCGACGTGATAATGAAAGCGATCCAGCGAATCGGCAAACGCAGCGCCTTGAAGCCGTCGCGCCAGATATCGGCAAGCTGCAGGATCATCAACAGCACCAGCCCGCCGAAAAGAATATCCTTCTGCGCGCTGAAATTCCATAACGGATAGAAGGGAAACAATCCGAAGAACAGCGATACAAAAACCCGCAGGCCTACCGGCGCGTTCCGTTTCCGGAGCCAATGGCACGCGTATGCGATGATCGCGGCCATCAGCACCAGCTGTACTCCGCTGTAGATGGCAAGGCCAACCGTAGCCGATCCGTCCTCGCTGTGGTCGATGCCGAACATCATGCAGAAGCCCAACAGAAGCGTGTGCAGCAGCGGATGGTGCGTGGTGAACGCCTCATCCAGATACATATAGAACTGCGTTACCGAATCAGCCACAAACGTACCCGGCCAAAACGCGAGCCATACGGGCACCCAGCAGGCCAGCAAAAACACAAACACCACAAACGGGTTGCCCAGGATGCGGCTGAACAGGCTTTCCCTGCGCGGCGCACGGTCACGCTGCATCAGGCCCAGCACGCCGCGGTAAATCAGCAGCAACGCGGAACCGTATACCACCGTAAACAGCAGCCACAGGAAAACACCGTCCAGTACGCCCATCCAGCCCAGCGCCGTAAACGCACCGGCAGTTTCCAGCGGCTTCCCCACGACAGTAAAAGCGGAGAACACAAGCCCCACGCCGTACGCAATGCGCTTCAGGCGGGCGTTGCGGTATATCAATGCGTTATAAAAAAGCAGAAACAGGGAAGCCCCCAGCACGATGCACAGCGCCTGACTTTCCAGCAAATAACCATCCTTGCTGATTCCCAGCGCATCCTGCATACGCCATGCCGCCAGAAACGCCGTTACCGCCGCGACCGCGGCCTGTTTCCGGTTCTGTTTTCCCTGCAAGCCCTTCTGCATTGTGTACCGCCTCCGCAATTATAGTAACAGTTATTACTTCAATTTCCCTATACTCCGCGATAAAGCCGGTATACGGTCATCCCCTGATTTTCCACAACCGTTTCGGCCTTAACCTCCGCATCCGTTTCCTCAAGATAGGCTAATAGCAACCGCATGTGTTCCGGCGTTAAAATCAGCCGTACGCCGTCGTCAAAGAAGGTAGCCGTGTCCATGCTTTCAAACCCGTTTGCGAGCAGCTTGCTGCGGAACATATCGGAACCGTACATCGCCTGCCCCCAGTCGACAAGGTTCTGCGCGGTAAACGGCCCTGTATATAAGGGGGAATAGCGCTGCGGGGCGTCGGTAACATACGTTGTCTCCGGGTGTGCGGTTACATAATTATAAATCACTTGGGAAGCGGCTTGCCGTTCCGCCTGCCCGTCGCGCTGCCAGCGCAGCGGCAGCAGGGTTCCGCCATACAGTAGCATCGTCGCCACAGCGCATGCCGTTATCAGCCCAGTTATGCCAAGGGCGGCGTATCGCCTCGGCAGCCGGGCTGCGCCTGTACCATCCCCTTCCCGCCTATCACCCCACAGGCATGGGATGCAGGCCAGGCTAAGCAGGCAGTAACCGGGGCAAGCCGCGGCAAAAGCGGCGCGCTCCGGCAGGCGATCCCTGACGCCGTAAAAATACGCGATATACAGGATTATAAAAAGCCCCAGCCCAACGATGCGAAGGGTTTCCCACCAGCGTTTCCGGCGCAGCAAATGAACCGCCGCCCAAACACCCATTACGGAGAACCCAACAAAATTCAACGCAAACATCGGATACCTGCGCAGTATGCTGGCCGTGGACTTGACGACGCTGTAAACCGACGGCTGCGCTTTCGCGGCGTTTACCGTGTCGATCAGCTCCTTCAGGCCAGTATACCCCATATGCCCATCCAGCATAAACCAGTCGCGCACGAGTTTCACCAGCGGTTCCGGCCAGCCAAGCGACTGGGTCGCCACCCGCTGCATCAGGTCGGTGTTATTATAATCCAGCAGTTCGCAGCGCAGCGTATAGTAAGCGCGGAAACTGCTCCAGTTCGGTTCATTGATGCGGTACAGCCCCTCGTTGATCACGCTGATCGCGAGCGTCGCCGCCAGCACAACCAGCATCGGCACCAGCAGCCGGAACCTGTGTGCCTGCAACGCGTTGACAAGCCCAAACCCAAACAGCATCGGCAGCGCAACCAGAAACGAATCAGCCCGAAGGCCGATGGAAAGCAACAGCAATATGCTTGCGACCACCGTCGACGCCGTACGCCTTTTTTCACTTTGATCCTCCCAAGCCGTCAACAGCAGGCTGCTCCCTCCGGCGGCGGCAAAGGCGGCTGTGGCTGTATACTGCAGCGTAACGATATATTGCGCCAGCACCCCTACGGTTAGCGCAGCAAAAAGCAAAAACCCGAAAGCGGGGTTTACGCCGTTGATCAGACAGGTGTCCAGAAAAGCTTTCAAAATAGCCGCAAGTGAAACAAAAATGCACAGCAGCATTACAACCGTATGCCACGGC
>JAQUXV010000222.1 GCA_028692205.1 Eubacteriales bacterium | reverse complement strand
GTCCGTCGCGGTTGCTTCCGCCGCGAGCGTGCCAAGCGACTGGGTCGGCGCGCCGCACTTGAGGCAGGGAAGCAGGGAATTGTATGGCGAATTATCCAGCTCGCTGTACAGGAAGGAAGCCATCGGCAGGTATTTGGAGTTCACAGCCGAACAATTCGGGTCGATATGATAGTACTTGCCGCCGTTGGCATTATAGTACAGCTTCGTATCCGCGGCGGGCACGGGGGTCACCGTCATACGCGGCGCAAGGGACTGTGATATGGTCGATACGCCCGGCTGCGGCGTTGCCGTTGCGTCCTCCGTATCGTTTGTGGCGAGGGAGTTGGGGTCGACATACCATTCGCCGTCCTCGTTTACCATCAGGATTAAGAAACGGTAACGGGTGGGATCCTTGCCGTTATTCTTATCGATGCTGGCGCTCATGGTAATGGTGCGGGAAGAATCGCCAGGCGTTCCGGAAATGCTTTCGATGCTGTAGTCCTGCGGCGTACGGTTGCTGATGACGGTAAACAGGGTCTGCGCGGCGTTATCCTGCTTAACGGACCAGCTTGGCAGCACCAGATTGACCATGGACTCAACGTCGTTCTTTGACCAGTAATCCATAAATGTCGATAATCGCTGGGCCGCCTCGTTGCCGTCCACATCTTCTTCCGGTGCGGCGGTTTCCTCGGCGGTCGGTTCCTCGGCCGCGGCAGCCGTGGGTTCTGCGGTAACCTGCGTCGCCGCGTTGCTTTGGCCCGCAAGAGAGGAGGTTTGCGTAACGTCCTTATTTCCGCCTCCGACGAGCAGAGCGATGACAACGATACACAGCGCCAGATACACTACGGAAACCGTTGTTCGCAAAGCCGAGGAGAACGACTGCCGGTACCAGAGCACGCTAAGCCCGATTACCGACAGGATAATAAACAGATATCGTAAAAAATCAAAGGTATGCGTAACAAAAACACAGGGGATGAACAATACAGGCAAAACGGCATACAGGAATATTTTCAGCCACTTATCCGTATCAAAAGGCGGTTTGGGTGTAGGCACGGCAGGCGTAACACCGGGCATAAACGGGGGCGGGCCGGAAAAACCTCCGTTGTTGCCGCCGTTGGAAGCGAAGGGGGTATTGCCGAAGGGCGCGCCGCCCGGCATAACGGGAAACGCCTGATACCGTCCGCTGGCATTGCCGGGTGCGCTTTGCATGGGCGCCGCGTTGCCAAATGTGGGCATACTGCCGGTAGGCGCGCCCGTGGGATCGCTGCGGACCACGCTTGGCGACGCAACGCCGCCCTGTGGATACCCCATTGGCGAGGCTCCAGCGCCCTGCGGGTAACCGGCCGGGGCGGTAACACCTGAAGGTTGGGGATAACCGATTGGCGAGACGGCTCCGCCCTGCGTAAAACTAGGCGGAACAAAGCCCTGCGTGCGCGGCGAAAAACCGGCACCGCCGGCAGAAGCTACGGCGTTGCCCAACGGTTGTAGATTGCCCGACGGAACTGTGCCAGCTTGTGGCGGAACGGCTGCGAACGGTTGCATGCCCGGATACGGTTGCGTATTGCCCTGCATATACCCGGCGTTACCACCCATGCCCTGTACTGTTCCAAAAGGCGCGGCACCCGGAAAAGGCTGCTGCGCTGTGTTGGGATAAAATACCGGAGGCAAAACGGACGCGCCAGGATTAACGGGTTTGGACGCGATAAAAGGAAAAGGCGTCTGCGCAGGAAAAGGCGCAACCGGCGGCGTAACAGCAGGCTGTTGTGAAAAATCAGGCTGCTGGGTAAAGTCGGGCGAGGGAGTGGGCTGGGCAGCGGCTTGCCGCTTGGCAAAGTTACGCTTTTGCATGCCGTAGGTGGGCGTGCTGGCGTATTTTGTGCGATTGCTGTTCATGCTGCATCTCCTGTGCCATAGTCTGAAAAGCTTCATGCGGCAAGAGCGCGCATTCTTACCTATTATAGCACATATTACAGCTTTGTAAATCAAATTTGCTTGGAGTGTGAAGCCGCTGTGAAGCGGAGGTTTCAAACAGGTGACAAAACAGTGTTCCGATATGGATGTATGAACTCTGCGTAAGACCCAATAGAGGGCGCCCGCCGTGGTTTGTATAAAAATGTTGCGGTGAAGCGGTTGCGAAAAATGCCCGCATCATGTATAATCATCCTGACCCGTTATGCGTTTTTCCATACGGGTTCATCATTGCCGGTGACGCGTCCATCGTTGCAAGGGGGCATGTTTAATTATGGAGTGCAAGATCAAGAACGATATCGGCACGGTCTATATCGCTGAGGAAGTTATGCTCAAGGTGGTCGGCTATGCCGCGCTCGAATGTTACGGCATCGTTGCGATGTCCAGCAAAAGGGCGAAAGACGGTCTTGTTCAGTGGCTGGGGCGGGAGAACCTCACGAAAGGTGTGCAGATCAAACAGGTAGATGATATGCTCGATGTTGATTTGTTTATTATCGTCGAGTACGGAATCTCCATTGCCGAGGTCTGCAAGACGATTGTGGAAACAGTTCGTTATAAGCTGGAAAGCATGACGGGCGTTAAGGTTCGCCGCGTGAACATCTCGGTTGAAGGTGTTCGCGTCTAATTTACCCTCAGGAGGATAAACCTTTGTCAAAGATGATAGACGGTCTTCTGCTGCGCGATATGGTTTTATCCGGCGCTGCGATGCTGGATAAAAACCGCGAGAAAGTTGACGCTCTTAATGTATTTCCCGTGCCGGACGGCGATACCGGCACGAATATGTCGCTGACAATGGCGTCTGCGACGCGGGAATTAAGCCAAAAAGAATACCTGAACGCAGGCCAGGCCGCCGAGGCGCTTGCCAAGGGTGCGCTGCGCGGCGCGCGCGGCAACAGCGGCGTTATTACGTCGCAGTTGTACCGCGGGTTTGCGCGCGCGCTGGAAGGCGTGGATAAGATTACGCCCCAGCAGTTTGCCCAGGCGCTGAAAAGCGGTTCCGAAACGGCTTACAAGGCCATGATGAAACCGAAAGAAGGCACCATCCTGACCGTTGCCCGCGTGATTGCGGAAGAAGCGGTAAAACAGGCCGATAAAGCGCCGGACGATTATGAGGCGCTGTTTGACAATATCCTCACGACCGGTGAGGCGATTTTGAAGAAGACACAGCAGATGCTTCCCGCGCTGACGCAGGCCGGGGTAGTGGACGCGGGCGGCCGCGGGCTCCTGCTGATTTATATGGGCTATTCGGCTGCTTTCCGGGGCGAGGAAATTCCGGAGGAGCACCCGCAGATGGCAACGGACGGAGAAGTTGTGTTCACCGACGACCATGCTGCGCTGGAAGAGATCAAGTATGCTTACTGCACCGAATTTCTGGTGCAGAACCTTTTTCCGGATATTCTGGAAGAGGATATCGATACCTTTCGCCGCCGCCTGAACCGCATCGGCGATTGTGTGCTGGTCGTGGGCGACCTTTCACTGGTCAAGGTGCATGTGCATACCAACAACCCCGGCAAAGCGCTGGAATACGGCCTGTCGCTCGGCGAGCTGGTGGGCCTGAAGATCGAAAACATGGTGCAGCAGCGCCGTGACAATATGGCCAAAGAAACCGAAAAGGCCGAGCCTCCGAAGGATTTTGGCATTGTGGCGGTTTCGCTGGGCGAAGGCTTTAACCAGATCTTTACCGATCTGGCGGTGGACCAGATTGTCGAGGGCGGGCAGACCATGAACCCCAGCATCGAGGATATCAGCGCCGCGATTGCCAGAGTGAACGCGAAGTGTGTGTTTGTATTACCGAACAACGGCAATGTGATTCTGGCCGCGCATCAGGCGGCGGAACTGACCGAGGATAAGCAGGTGTTCGTGATCCCCACCAAGAACGTTGCCATGGGCATCGCGGCGGCGGTTGCCTTCCAGGGCGAAGTAAGCGGCGAAGAGAACGCCAAGCGCATGGAAGAATCGGCCCAGCGTGTCCGCACCGGCACCGTAACCTATGCCGTACGGGACAGCGAGATCGACGACCTGCATATCAAGCAAGGGGATATCATCGGCCTGTATAACGGCAAGGTGGACGTTTGCGGCAGCAATATCCACGATGTTGCGTTCGAATTGATGAAGAAAATCGTTACGGAAGACGACGAATTGATCACCGTTTATTACGGCAAGGATGTCGGCAAGGACGACGCGCAAACCCTGACCGACGAAATTGCGGATCAGTACGACGATTGCGATGTGGAAATCCACAATGGCGGTCAACCGCTGTATTACTATCTGATATCGGTGGAATAAAGATGGAGCTGAGCGGCCTACAGGGCGTCGGCAAAACGAGACTGGCGGCATTACACGCAGCGGGCATCGACTCGTTGCGTGATCTTTTATATGCCGTTCCTTTGAAATATAAAGACCTTGGGGAACCCGTAACCGTTTGCGAGTCGCGCAACGGTGAAAAACAAACGCTGCTGTTGGACCGGTTGGGCGAACCTAAGCTTGCGCGCTATGGGAAGCGCAGCCGCGTTACCTGCACATTTACCGATGCAACCGGCGAGATGCAGTGCATATGGTTTAACCAGCCCTGGATGAAGGATACGCTGATGCGGCGGCAGCGTTTTTTGCTGTTTGGCCAAGTGGACCGTATGGGGCGCAAGCCGAAGCTGATGAACCCGTCGGTAGAAGACAGCGTGCGCATTGTTCCGCTGTACCGGCCTATTGACGGCGTACCGCAGAAAACGCACCTGTCGCTGGTTCGGCAGGCACTGGACGCCACGGAATTGCCTGAAACGCTGCCGGAGAGCGTGCTTGCGCGCTATGCCCTGATGAGCGCTGCGGAAGCGATACGCGCATTGCATGAGCCGCTCAGCATGGAGCAGGTTTCGCAGGCGCAGCGCCGGTTTGCCTTTGAGCAATTGCTGCTCTATCAGGTGGCTGTGCGAGAGATGAAGGGGCTTCGGCGGGAGGGCAGGAGCCTTGCGATTCCAAATGGCGAAGACGATGCCTTTTGGCGGGATATGCCTTTTCAGCCCACAAAAGCGCAAAAGCGTACGCTGCTGGAAATTATTAACGACTTGCGAGGCACCGCCGCGATGGCGCGTATGGTACAGGGCGACGTTGGCTGCGGCAAGACCGCCGTGGCGTTCGGCGCGATGCGCGCCTGTGCGCAGGCGGGTTTTCAGGCGGCTTTGATGGCGCCGACGGAGATACTGGCACGGCAGCACTATGAGAGCGCCAAACAGATTCTGGAACCTATGGGCGTTCGCTGCGGGCTGCTTTTAGGCGGAATGGCTGCCAAAGAACGGCGGGA
>JAQUXV010000221.1 GCA_028692205.1 Eubacteriales bacterium | reverse complement strand
CCAAGCGCCTCGGCGCGGACGTAACGGTATTGTACCGCCGCACAGAAGCGGAGCTTCCCGCCCGCCGGGAAGAGGTGGAGCATGCCATGGAGGAAGGCATCGTGTTCAAATTCCTCACCAATCCGCTCAGCATCGCCGGAAACGAACAGGGCTGGGTATCCGGCATCCGCTGCCAACAGATGGAACTGGGCGAGCCGGACGCGTCCGGCCGCAGGCGGCCCGTGCCGGTTGAGGGCAGCGAGTTCGACCTGCCTATGGACGGCGTTATCATGGCGCTGGGCACCTCGCCCAACCCGCTGATCAAGAGCACCACGCAGGGGCTGGAAACCCAGAAATGGGGCGGCATCGTGGTGAACGAGGATACCGGGCTGACCAGCCGCGAGGGCGTTTACGCGGGCGGCGACGCCGTAACCGGCGCGGCTACGGTGATTTTAGCCATGGGCGCGGGCAAGACCGCCGCTACCGCGATCGACGAGTACCTGAGCGCGAAGTAAAGGCAATTCTCCGACCCCCCAAACCAATGGTGCCTGCGCCTGCCCGGCCCATATGGGGCGAAAACGCATAATGCATTTGCGGCGGCAAAGTGGCGTGTACCGAAAGGTTCGCCAACTGGCGGAGCGCTACGGCGTATGCTGGGGAACAGAATGGAAACATCAAAAGGGCGTATGCACTTTGCATACGCCCTTTTCTACCTGCGAAAGCAGGATGAACGTCCAAGGCTTTAAGATGTTGCATGCTTAAGCCCAAGGAGAGCGTATAAACACACCGCATCAGGTGGTTGATTGCCCGCAGGGATTGGGAGCGGGGGTACCCTTCTCCTGCCGAAACACGACAACGTATAATACGCCTTGAAACCGGTTCGGTAACCGGCAAAGGCCTGAACCGGCACGTCGCTGGAACCGCAAAAAAGGCGCTTTGGGGATGCTTGTGCCATAACACCTCCAAAGCGCCCTGAACCGGTGACTGCTTAAACGGTAATCACGCGGTTACGGGCTGTAACAGGCCACCGGGCTTCGATTTCGCCGTTTTGCGCCACAAGGATTTCGGGATACAGCGCGCTGGTGGGGCAAATGTGGCGGGGCGCGGCGTACAGTGCCGTGCCGATAGCGGGGCGCTCCCGGCCCTCGGGCATCCGAAGCACCCAATGCTCCTCGTTCTGCATCACGGTGATCGCGTCCTCATAGCCGACGATCACCGCGCGCGGCGGCTCGGGGTCGGCGGCGACGCCCTTGTACCCCAAATCCAGCGTAAACATGCCGGGCGCGGGGTGGCTTACGACGCGCGTCAGCAGCATGGCGCCGATTTCAAAAGGCAGGTCCTTAAACGTGCTGGCATAGCCGTAATCCTGAATCAGGCAGGTGCCGGGCGACAGGCAGGCGTCCGGGTACTGCGCGTGGCAGGGGAAAGAAGGCGTGCCGCCCATCACCATCAGGGTGCAATCCAGCCCCTCGGCGCGCAATTGGTCGCGTAGCGCGTATACCGGCGCGACATCCTGCGCCACCAGCCGCTTGCGCTCCTCAAAATCGCTCTCGTGCCGATGACCGTCGTACACGTGCATGCCGCGAACGCGCAGGTTGGGCATGGCGGCGACCTTGCGGTACAGCTCGCCCGCCAGAGCCGTGGGCACGCCGGTGCGGTTGAGGCCGTCGTTGATATCCGGCAGTACGTTCACCGTTACCGATGCCGCCTTCGCAGCGGCGGACAGCAGTAAAAACTGCCCTTCATCGTCCCCGATGGCAAAGTATTCCGTGCCGGGAAACGCCTGAACCAGCCGGATGAAGCGCCCGATGTTGGGCCCTGTGAGCGGGTAGGAGAGGATGGCCTGCTCCGCTCCGCACTCGCCGACCATTTCCCCTTCGGCGATGGTGGCGCACTTAAAGCGCCGGATGCCCATTGCCATAAGCATCCGCACCAGATCGGCGGACTTGTGGCTTTTCACATGCGGCCACAGGCGGGCGGGGCCGCCGGCCATCGCGATCATGGTTTGCGCGTTTTTCGTAAGAATATCCCGGTAGTAGATCAGCGCGGGGGTAACGATGCCGTCAGTTTCCTTCAAACGATAGGTTTCCGCTTTCATAAAACCAGCCTCCCCGGTTTTGGTAAGCAATGCATTAAAGCCTTTCACGCCTGCCCAGGCATAGCGCTGTCGTTTCGGGCGCGAAACGTTTGCAAAGGCGTCGCTGTTCCGGCCCGAATCGTCCGCGTCCCACCCCGGCAGCCGCAAAGCGGCCGGATCAACGCTTGCTTAAATTTCGAAAATGAATTCCACTTCGCAGGCAATATTGCCGGGCAGCTCGTTTACGCCGATCGCGGAACGCGAGCCTACGCCATCTTCGCCGAAAAGATCGCGGAACAGGATGGAGCAGCCGTTCAGCACCTCGGGCTGACGGTTGAAACCGTCGGCGCTTTCGATAAAGCCGAGAATCTTCACCACGCTCTTAATGCGGTTCAGGTCGCCCAGATAATGGTTGAGCGTTGAAAGCGCGTTCAGGCCGCACAGCCTTGCCGCCTCTTGCCCCTGTTCCAGCGTGCAACCCGCGCCCACTTTGCCAAGCACCGCGGGCACGCCCTTCACCGTTGCCCCCTGCCCGGAAACATACAGCATATTGCCAACCTGTCTCACCGGCTTATAAACGCCGCCGGGAGGCGGTAACTCCGGTAATTCATAACCCAGATCCTTCAGCTTTTGATAAACGTCGATCATACTGGCTCCTCCTTCAATGATTTACGATGGTTTTCGGTTTTCAGGCCGGAATGCGCGCGCCGGTTGCCCGCGGCGCTGGAAGCGCGGCCCCGCCCAGCTTTGCGGGCATGGCGCGGTTGAAAACCGTATGAGATAACGCCGGATGGAAACCCGGCGCCGATCTGCCCGAATGATGCGCCGCACCGATGCGGCGGAAAGCGCGTCAGGCGCGGTTGAGCAGCCTGCCGGAGGACGTCCCGGTGAACAGGCCGGTCTCGAAGGCAACCTTGCCGTTTACGAGAACCAAACGGATCCCTTCGCTGGCGCGCACCGGGTCGGCGTAGGTGGCCGTGTCCCGCAGGGACGCCCAATCCAGTAAGACCAGATCGGCGTAATAACTCGTTTCCAGCCGACCCCGGTCTTTGATGCGTAAAAACTCGGCGGGCAGGCGGGTCGTCTTGTCGACCGCCTCCTGCAGGGAAAGCAGCTTCTCCTCCTTCACGTACTGGCGGAAGAAGCGGGGGAAAGCGCCGTAACGGCGGGGATGCGGCTTTCCGGCCGCGGAGTAGAGCGAATCCGAAATCACAAGGCTGTCCCGCTGCGACAGAATTTTCCGCACATCGTCGGGGGCCATTTCCTCCAACACCACAGGGACGCGCCCTTTTTCACGCAGGAGCAAATCCAGCGCGAAGGCGCCGGGTTCGCAGCCCGCCTGATCGGCAAGAGCCTGGATGCTTCTGCCGGCCTCGTGACCGTCGGACGAGCCCGCGACGATAACGCGGTCCCAGCCCAGTGTTTGCACAAAGTTATCCCAGCCCTCCTGTTCCCGGCTGAACGCGTCCAGAATGGCCGCGCGGCCCGCCGGATCGGCAATGCGGCGCAGCGCGCCCGCGGTGCCGCCCTCCATCGCTTCCGGCGGTAAGAGGGATAGCAGCGTCGTGGAACCCGCCGTGTAGGGATAGGCGTCAAACGTGATCGTAAGCCCGTCCCGGCGCGCCTGTTCGATATGGGCAAGCATCGTGTCCATGGCATGGCCCCACATATCGGTGCCCGCGGCCTTCATATGGCTGATGTGGATGCGCGCGCCGGACGCATGGCCGATGGCGATCATCTCGTCGATGCTTTCGACCACGCTGCGGCCTTCCCCGCGGATGTGGGCGATCACCGGTTTATCGTGCCGGGCCGCCACTCGGGCGATTTGGGTAAGCTCGGCGGTGGCGTAATAGCATTCCGGCGTGTACATAATGCCCATGCTCAGCCCCATGGCTCCGCTTGCAAGCGCTTCGTCCAACAGGGCGCATACGGCGTCCAGCTGCGCGCTGGTCAGCGGCGCGTTTGAAAACCCGGTCACGCTGCGGCGCAGGCTGCCGTTACCCACCAGATACCCGCAGTTCATGGGCAGGGGGCGGCTTTCCACGGCATCGAAGAACGCTTTCGTGCTCATCCCCTTCAGCTCTTCGGGCGTTTCGCCCAGAATGGGGGCGGCGTAATCCCGCACGGCGTCGAAGGTGGCGGGCGCGTTGGGCACGCAGGAGAAGCCGCAGTTGCCGCTGATCATGGTGGTCAGGCCCTGTGAAAGCTCGTCCCAGGGCTCCTGCAGAAAGGGCTTCAGGTCCGCGTGCCGGTGAATATCAATCAGGCCCGGCATCAGGGTGAGCCCTGTCGCGTCGATGCTCCGGGCCGCCTGTGTGCCGGAATTGGGCGGCAACAGCGCCGCGATACGGTCCCCGGCGATGCATACGTCCGCCTGCCGCTCTCCGTTCACCCCGTCCACGGTATGGGCGTTTCGGATGATAAAATCGTACATGGTAACACTTCCTGTTTATCTGTTGGCCTGCGGCGGCACCGAGAGGGCCCGGAAGATGGAGGCTGCTTTTTCCACATGGGTTTTGCCCTGTGTAAGGTCAATCCCGAAATGGGAGGGAAGCAAGGCTTCAAAATCCAGCCCGCACAGTTTTTCCGCCGTGGCGGCATAATTGGTGATGGAACAGTCCCAAATGTTTTGTAGCGTAATTTTGCCGCCCACGAAGATGGAATCGCCCGCAAACAGATAACGGCGGTCGTTCCGCTCCATCAGGTAGCTCATATGGCCGCTGCAGTGGCCCGGCGTGTCGACGGCCTGCCAGCTTGTGCATCCGATGCGAAAGGTTTCCCCGTCGGCAATCGGCGCGACCGGGCAGGCTGTAAACCGGTAATCCGCCGGGTACAGGCCCGCCGCAACAGCGCCTTTAAGCGCGATGGCCTCCGTATCGCCTTGGGTTACGTATTTTGCGCAAAGCGTGTGCGCCTTCACGGGCGCGCCTGTCGTCTCGTGCAGGTGAAAGGCGTTGCCGGAATGATCCGCGTGGCCGTGCGTAAGCAAAATCAGCTTTACATCGGCAGGGGTGAAACCACACGCGCGAACGCTGTCCAGCACCGCGTCCCCGCAGGGGCCTACGCCCGCGTCCACCAGCACAAGGCCGTCGCCCGTATCCACCATGTACACGTCGCAGTCAAACGGGTCGGAGAAATTGCTTCCCGCCCATCCGCTGGCCGCGATCCACAGAAAATCGTTCAAACGGAT
>JAQUXV010000220.1 GCA_028692205.1 Eubacteriales bacterium | reverse complement strand
TGCTTCGCGGCCTGTTCGGCCTGTGAAACACGGGTCAGCAGCGCATCCAGCGCGAGAAACTTTTGCAGCTCCGCGCGGCAGGCGGCGGCTTCGGCTTCCAGCCGCTTCCGCTCATCCGTGCGGGCGGTTTCGGCGTCCAGCGCCGCTTTCAGCGTCAGCAGGCCCGGTTCGTTGGCTTTCAGCCACGCTTCGGCCTGCTCCGCCTCGGCGTGCAGGCGCGCCTGCTGCTCGGCCTGCCCCAGCGCCTCGTCCGCCGCGCTTACCAGCCTGTCTGCCGCGTGGATTTCCGCTTCAAGGCCCGCAAGGCGTTCCTCGTCGCCCCGAAGCAGCTTCTCAATCAATGCGATAGCATCCTCTGCGGAGGGCACGCCCTTTTGCAGCGGCGCGAGCTCCAAAGCGAGGGGGTCGTCTTCCGCCGCGCGCAGGCTCGCCACGCCGGCTGCCATATCGTGCTCCAGCATCCGGCATTCGTCGTCCAGCTGCAGCGCGTCCCGCTTTACCTGCTCCTGAAACGCCAGATAGGGCTTTGTGCCGAATATTTTTCGGAAGATTTTGCCGCGTGTGTCCGTATCGGCCAGCAGCAACTGCTGAAACGCGCCCTGTGCGATCATCGCGATCTGGCAAAACTGCTCCTTATCCACGCCCAGCAGCTCCGTAACGGCGCGGGTAACCTCGGTGGGTTTTACAAGCGGGGCGCGGCCGTCCGGGTAGTAGAGGGCGGCGGACGCGGCATCGGTTACGGTGCCGTCGCCGCGCTTGTTCTGTCGCTCGTGCGGCAGGGTGCGGGCGACCGTATAGCGTTGCCCGCGGTGGAAAAACGTCATCTCCACCGAGCCTTTCGCATCCGGCGCGGCATATTTGCTGTACAGCATGCCGGGCTTGCGGTTTTGCCCGCTCGGTTCGCCGTAGAGGGCGAAGGTAACGGCATCAAAAATCGTCGTTTTTCCCGCGCCCGTCACCCCGGTAATCAGGTATAACCCGCGTTCGCCAAGCGGGGCAAGGTCCAACTCCGTTTCGCCCGCAAAGGGGCCGAAGGCCGACAGAGTAAGCTTTTCGGGCCTCATGCGCGTTCCTCCCATATCTTTTCCATCAGCGCGGCGGCATAGCCTTGCTGCGCGTCGGTCATGGGACGGTTGTTTTGCAGCTCGTAAAAATCCGAAAGCAGGGAAAGCGGCGTGCGCCGTTCGGGGGCGTCCGTCAGCTCCACCAGCCGGTTGCGGCGGGTGCGCGTGTTGTCGTAATCCAATTTAAGTAAATTGGGGTAGATCACCTGCAGCTTGCTCAGCGCGTCCGGCACGTCGTCCTCGTCGGTGAGGGTAATGTGCAGGTAATCGTCCGTGGCGGTACCCTCGTAGTTTTTCTTTAATACGAGGTCGTTGTACGCGCCGCGCAGTTCCCGCAGCTCCCGCTTGGGGGACAGCGGAACGGCGGAAAGCCGAACGTCGCCCTTCGGCCCGAAATCGGCCAAGGTGACGCTTTTCCCATCCCGCGCTTCGGAGAATGAGTATTTGAGCGGCGAGCCGCAGTAGCGCACCGTTTCCCGCCCCACACGCTGCGCGCGGTGCAGGTGCCCCAGCGCAACGTAATCGAATGCGTTAAACACCGACGCATCCACATTGTCCAGCCCGCCGACCGGAATATCCTCCGATTCGCAGCGTTCCCCGCCGGTGAGAAACTGGTGGCACACAAGCACATTGCGTGCCGAAGCATCCAGCGGCATCTGCGCAACGACGGTGCGCAGCGCGTCGGTGTAGGTGCTGATTTCCGCATCCGGAAGGGCGGCGCGAACGTGCGCGGGCTTCACAAACGGCACGGGCCAGAGGTTCAGCGGTCCGTATTCATCCGTCAGGCATACGGGGCGCACGATTGCGTTTTCTGCATCATAGGCTGGAGAGAGAAAGATGTTTTTCGCCGTCAGCAACCGGCTGCCGAAGGCGAGGCGCTCGGCGGAATCGTGATTGCCGCTGATGATGACCACCGGCAGCTCCCTCGCCGCGAGCTGCGTCAGAAATTCGTCCAGCAGCTTAACCGCATCGGCGGAAGGGATCGGCTTATCGTACACGTCGCCCGCGATCAGTACGGCGTCCGGCTTTTGAGCGTCGAGCACCGTAAGAATCTGCGCGAGAATATGCCGCTGATCGTCGATCAGCGACGCTTCGTTGAGCTTTTTACCCAGATGCAGGTCGGAAAGATGCAAAAGCCGCACAGGCGCAGCCTCCCCTGTCAGTTTATATTCCTATCGGCATTGTACGATTCGGTTTGGGAAACGTCAATACCGGCAGGGGGCGGTGCACGGATGAAAACGACGGTTTCCAATCCGCCGAAGCTGTGTTATACTGGTGCCATGAAACCGCCGATCGAGACGCGATCGCGGGCACGGCGAGAAGGAAATCTCCGCAACGCCGAAGCGTACGGGCGGGTTTTTTTCATCCGGGGCAGGCGCAGGCGAGTTGCCGCGCAGCCACCCGAGGCGCCGCCGACGCGGAGGGAAACCCGCGGGAACCACGGCGCCGTTTTGGGCATTTCAAAGCGGAGACGGATGAAAAATCCACCGGCCGGATGCGATGAAACATTCGCGCGAAACGCGGTTTCGCGCCTTGGAGGGGCAACCATGCTGATCGGACAATTCTGCGAGACCTACCCGCCGACGCTGGACGGGGTAGGCCGCGTGATGCTCGGCTACTGCCAGGGGTTGGAGGCGCTGGGCCACGAAGCGCTGTACATCGCGCCCAACAACCCGCTGTACCCCGAACAGGTGAACTGCGAGACGCTCCTGTACGATGGTTTCCGCATCCCCGGCGAAGCATACCGCGTGGGGTTTCCCCGATTGAGTAAAAGCTTTCGTAACGCCGTGGGCCAGATGAAGTTTGATCTGGTACACGCTCACAGCCCTTTTTTTGCGGGGCGCGAGGCGCGGCGCATCGCCGAGCGTGACGGCGTGCCTCTGGTGGCTACGTTCCACAGCAAGTACTACGATGATTTTTATAAGGCTACCGGCTCCAAAACGCTGGCGAAAGCCGGCGTGCGGTATGCCGTTGATTTTTACAACACCTGCGACGAGGTTTGGGCGGTAAACGGGAAAACGGCGGAGGTGCTTTCTGCCTACGGTTATCGCGGCGAGATCGTCGTAATGCCCAACGGCACGGACCCATTTACCCTGAGCGAATCGGAGCGCCGGGAAGCGGAAAAGCGTTATCCGGTTCGCAAGGATGTGCCGGTGCTCATTTTTACCGGGCAGCTGAACAAGAAAAAGAATACCGAAAGCATCCTGCGGGCCTGCGCGCTGCTGAAGGACCGGGGCATGGACTTTCAACTGGTTATGGTGGGGCGCGGGCCGGACGAACGGTTTCTGCGCGGGCTGGCCGAAGAACTGGGCATTGGGGACAAGGTTCTGTTTACCGGTTTTTTAAGCCACCGCGCAACCCTGATGTCGCTGTATGAGCGCTCCGACCTGATGGTGTTTCCGTCGATTTACGACAATGCCCCCATGGTAGTGCGCGAAGCGGCGGCCATGGGCACGCCCGCGTTGCTGGTGGCGGGCAGCTGTGCGGCCGAGGGCGTTACCCACGGGGAGAACGGTTTCCTGTGCGAAAATTCGGTGGAAGCCATAGCGCAGGGCATCGTAGACGCGCTGCCGAGGGCGCAGGCGGTAGGCCTGCGGGCAAAACAGACTATTCCCATCCCGTGGAACCGGCTGATGGAACAGGTGGTTGCGCGCTACCAGGCGCTGATTGAACGTAAATCCATGGGAGGCCGTGCATGAAACGGAACTTGCTCAGCCTGCTGTTCATCGCGGCGACGCTTCTGCTGATTTTGTTTATCGCATTCAGCAACAGTGAGTTGACCGACGCGTGGAGCGCGCTTTTTACACTGGATATCAAATGGGTGATCTGCGCGCTGTTGGGCTGGTTTGCCTATATGTTTTTCGATATGCTCAACCTGTATTACTTTCTGCATAAACAAAAAAGACCGATCTCGTTCGGCTATGCCTTCTATGTTACGCTGACGGGATTTTACTACTCCAACATCACCCCGGGCGCGAGCGGCGGGCAGCCGATGCAGGTGTATTACCTGAGCAAACGGAACGTGCCCGTGCCGATCGGCACGTCGGCGTTATCCATCAAATTCTTTGCCCAGCAGATGATGATCGTGCTGCTGACAACGTTGTTTTGGGTATTTAACCGCGATTTTGTGGATGCGCAGCTCGGCGGTGTAAAATGGGCGATCTACATCGGGTACGCCATCAATTTCGCTTCGATTCCGCTGATTTTGCTGGTGGCGCTGCACCGGCCCATGGTGCAGGCGATTGTAACGTTCTTCATTCGTTTGGGCGGTAAAATGCACCTGTTGAAGCATGCCGATGATAAGATTATCCGCGTCAGCGCGGGGCTGGATGTATACCACGCGAGCATTCTGCGCCTGGCCAACCACCCAAGCCAGCTGATCGGGATGCTACTTCTGGCGGGGCTGAGCACCCTTGGGCTGATGTCGGTTCCCGTAAGCGTTTACCATGCCTTCCGCATGAGCGGAACGCCGTGGTACAAGCTTACGACCGTGGCGTTTTTACTGTTTATGAGCGCGAGTTATACCCCTTTGCCCGGCGCGAGCGGCGCGCAGGAGGGCGGATTTCTGGCGTTTTATGCCGGGCTGTTCACGCAGGGCACCATCGGCCTTGCGCTGCTGGTGTGGCGGTTTTTCACCTATTACCTGTTTCTGCTTGTCGGCGCGGTAATGAGCATCGTCGGCAATCTCCGCTCGCACCACCGAAATGTAAAAGAGAAAAAGAACGAGGAGAACCAGCAGGAAACGAATCCGGATTCAGCGAAAGAAAAATAATCTCATATCGAACGCGACGGTCATACAGGTGGTTCCCAAACGCGATTCGGCGGCATAACTCCGCCGTTCGGAAGGAGCGAAACCCTATGAAAAAAAGGGCCTTCGTATTGCTCGCGCTGTCACTGATTCTTTGTGTCGCTTCCGCCTCCGCCAATACCTATTCGGTGGAGGCCTGTTATTCGATTGATTATCCGGATTCGCTGGTATTGGACAATACCTCCCATTCGGATCAGAACACGGAAAACAGCCAATGGCTGTTCATGCTCTCCGGAGACGATTATCTGATCGACGCCGCCATGACGGCGGTGGAAGACTATAAAGGGTTCACACTTTCCGATGCGACGGCGGAGGAGAAAAGCGCCTACGTTGCCGAAGTGATGGCAACCTTTGCCGACAAGAAGCCCACACTGGCGGA
>JAQUXV010000219.1 GCA_028692205.1 Eubacteriales bacterium | reverse complement strand
TGAAACGCAAATGGCTCGCGGCGCTGTGCCTGCTCATGGTTGCGGCGCTACTTACGGGCTGCACCGGGCAGCAGCAGAACAATCAGGTCTTTGACGAGGTTACCCAGTATCTGGGCCCCACGCCTACGGCTACGCCCGTTGCTGTGAATACTGAACCGACCGGTGTCAGCGACGGTAGCACCACCGGCGGAGACAGCGTTTTCTCCAGCAATCCCTACATGGCCGGCTCCAGTTCGGATTTTACCGAAACGGATGCGCTTGGCGAAGAGGATACGCAGGACACCGGTGTATATGACGACGGAACCGTCGCATACGGTCAGGCGGATGCGGAAGCGACCCTGTACCCTTACGCGGGCAGCTCGCCCATTCCGCTGGATCCGGTCGACGCGCCCACGCCCACGCCGAGGCCCCAGCTTTCCTTTACCTATGTAACTTATGATGTGCCTCAGCTGGGCCTGACCGTTGACGGGCCTGCCGGCTGGGTGCCGGACGACAGCGTCAACGAGATGTACACGCTTACCGAGCCGGAAGCACAGATCAAGGAAGGGCAATTGGGTGTTTTAACCCTGTGCGCCGTTCCCGTAAGCAATAACTACACCGAAAGCGCGTTGGTTACGGAGGTCAAGCAGCGGCTTGACACCATCAGTTCCTCCAACTTTATCGAATGGAAGCCCAGTTACACCGCCACACGGTACCTGATGGGCAGCAAAGGCGTGTACGCCAATTACAGCGGAACGCTTGCCGACGGGACGCAGGTGGGCGGCCGTATCCATGCCGTAACGATTAATAAAGTCCTCTATTGCCTGCAAATCACCTATCCGCTTGGGTATAAGGACGATTATCTGAATATCTTCGCCAAGGCGCGCGAGACAATTAAACGCACTGGTAACTAATCGCCAATATACCGCGCCCGGATCCAGTATCCGGGCGCGGTTTTCTATACCCTTTCCCGTTATGAACGTAATTCAACCCAGCTCCGGTTTCTTCTGCTCCGCTTCTATCTGGACCGCATATATCCAGTTACCGATAAGCTTGTACATACCCTGATTCCCGCATGTTTTCACTTCCCGAATTACCGGGTATACTATAAACGGATATTTCGGGAACGCGAAAAAGGCGCCTCCCCGAAAAGGGGAAGCGCCTTGTGCCGTATAAGCGGCATTGTCGATCTTAGTACTGGTTGTTCTGGCGATTACGCTCGTAGCAGTCACGGCAATATACCGGACGATCGCCACGGGGCTGGAACGGCACCTGCGTGGTGCAGCCGCAGCCGTCGCAAATCACTTCGTACATCTGGCGCTCCCCACGGTTGGGGTTCTGAGAGGCACGACGAGCAGCACGGCAGGCGGGGCAACGGCTGGGCTCATTCTGGAAGCCTTTTTCCGCGAAGAACTGCTGTTCGCTGGCGGAGAATACGAATTCCACGCCACAGTCGCGGCAAGTCAGCGTTTTGTCTTGATACATGTTTGGTTCCCTCCAAAATTGTTAATCTGTGTCCCAAGCTTTCCAGCGATTCGGGTTTC
The DNA here is from genome assembly GCA_028692205.1 of Eubacteriales bacterium. The sequence continues at coordinate 3,731 of JAQUXV010000219.1, read as the reverse complement.
CAATCATTCGGACATAGATGAACGAAGGAGGAAGAACCTAAACCTCATACCTTGGCTGGGTCAACGCGTGTATTATAGCATGAAGATAAGCGTTTGTATACCACTTTGCAGAAATTTTCTCCCGAACGTCAAGTATTTCCTCACTTCCGCAGTCCGTTTTCCCGTTGCTGTAAACCGTTTCCAGTTCCCGAAAAGAAGGACGAAACCAGATCCGAAAATCCTACAACAAGCATCATAGTAGACTTCCAGACACTTTTCAAACGTCTTTCGTTCCACTATATTATAATGTGTTTTATCCGTTAATAATGGTGTCGCATGTAACAATCACGCTTGAATGAGGGATAGTATGGACTACATCGATCTTGGTCGCAGGATCCGCAAACAGCGCACGCTCCACGGTTGGACGCAGGAAGAGCTTGCGGAGCGTGTGAACGTCTCCACGTCCTTCGTTGGGCATGTGGAACGCGGCACCCGCAAAGCCAGCCTGGAAACTCTGGTTGCCATTGCCAATGTGCTGGACGTCAGTTTGGATTATTTGCTTGCCGCCAGCATGAACAACAGTGTCATCGGCCCCATGCCCAGAGGGTTGAATACCCAACAGCGCACCGCGCTCAAGGAGATTCTGTCCACCATACAGGATAACCTTGCCGAATGGGAAAAAGACGACTAACCGCATCCCCTCCGCATAAAACGGTCGGCTTTGCGTAACCGTTTCATGCCATTCATTTGATAAACATAGCCGGACGAACCTTATTGGGTCGCCGCTGTCTTTCAGCAAAGTGGCATTTGCCACTTTTTTGTTTTTCGTCTTTTGTTTCATCTGAAAGCGGCGAACCCTGCCTGATCACGATACGCAAAATCGTGCCCAAAGTACCGTGATCCTCTATCCTTATAATGAGTATCGCAGAGCAGCTGCCTGCCGGTACCGCTTTTCAGAAACCGTCTATATATTTATGTCTGCGCATTCCCCTGCGGCCTTCGGATGTTTCTCCATCCGGCATACGGACGTTGATTGCAGCGCGGCGCATTATTCGATCACTTTTGCATCAGGCAGGGATTGCCACAGAAAAGCGCGCGTTTTCATTGCTGAAAACGCGCGCTCCTGATTGCATCTTCGAAGATTATACAGGTTTATTGCTTCAGCAGTTCCTCAACCACATCCTGCATCGCGTACCGTCCCGCCGGTTTCCCCGATAAAAACTTCGCTGCGCGCAATGCGCCCTCCGCGAACAGTGCGCGGCTTTCCGCCCGATGGGTTAGGATAATCTGCTCCGAGTTGCCGTAAAAGCCGATCTCATGCTCCCCGGCCACAGTACCCCCGCGTACGGCGTGGATGCCGATTTCCTCGGCGGTACGGCGGCAATCCCGCCCATGGCGGCCGAAGACCGGGTTGGTGTTTCCGCCTTTCTCCGTGTGAATCGCGTCGTACAGCATCAGCGCCGTTCCGCTTGGGCTATCCAGTTTACGCCTGTGGTGCTTCTCCACAATTTCAACGTCATACCCGCCGCCCAGCGCCCGCGCGGCCATCGCCCCAAGCGAGCGCAGCACGCTGATGCCAAAGCTCATGTTAGCGCTTTGTAAAATCGGCACGGTTTTCGCCGCCGCGGTAATTGCAGCCTGCTCAATATCAGTGTAGCCCGTCGTGCAAAGCACCAACGGCATATGCGTTTTTTCCCCATATGCCAGCAGTGCGGGCAGCGCCTCCACCCGGGAAAAGTCGATCAGCGCATCCGCTTCAACATTGATTTCTCCATATTCCCGCACCATCGGAAAGCCGGTCTCCTGCCCTTTCCATGCCGCATCCACCCCACAGGCAACCTGTATGCCGTCCGTTTCCGCCGCGGTTGCAAGTTCCCTGCCCATATGACCCAATGCGCCGCTAATGATGATTTTCATCGCTTACCTCCGTTAGGCGCCGAAAGCGTAAAGCCGCTTTCAAACCGCCGAATTATACAATTGGATTTGATTCACTTGCGAAGCGGCAAGGCCGCTTTCAAACCGCTAATCTATTCAGCTTAATGTGTTCGTCTGCAAAGCGGCAAAGCCGCTTTCAAGCCTACGATCGATACAACTGGATGTGATTCGCTTGCAAACACGCAAAAGCAAGCCGGTCCAGCGGATGCGCTTTTTCAGCAACCCGGGACATTAAGCATTTTTAGCATGATCTGAAGCAAAACCGACACTCCAGCTCCGTGCCCTGCAGCCATGACTATAAAATCGATATGGAAACGCCATGGCAAACCTCACGTGCCAAAGGGTTCCTGATCTGCGTTTTCCCGACCGGATTTTTCGCCCGCAAAGTAGCTGAAAATCAGCCGCTGTCTTCCGTTGAGTTTCCGGCAGATCCGGCGCCCTGTCGTATCTGTTTTGCCGACCCGGCACGCATTTTCTGTCCGTTTCCCGTAAGCCCGCGTTAAAGAACCCGGCGCGGCTTCGACGGGCTTAGCGCCTCGCCCTCTGCCGTACCAGGCTGCTTGTTTTACAGTTCCATGCCCACGGCGACAAGCGCCGCGCGGAGCTTCTGCCTGTTTTCATCGCCAATGGGAATCAGCGGCAGCCGCACCTCTCCGCTGCAAAGGCCCAGCATCTCCATAGCCGCCTTGCAGGGAATGGGGTTGACTTCCGCAAACAGCGCGCGAATCAGCGGCAGTAACGTCAGCTGCAAGGAAAGCGCCGTATCACAATCGCCGCGCAAATAGCTGTTCGTCATTTCGGCAACCGTTGCAGGCAGCACATTTGCCACCACCGAAATCACGCCTTTGCCGCCGATGCCCATGATGGGCGTTACCATATCGTCGTTACCGCTGTACAGCGCCAGCCGGTCGCCCACGCGGCGAACCTTTTCCATCACGTAGGGCAGGTTATAGCTGCTTTCCTTCAGCGCGATGATCTGCTCGCAGTCGGCAAGCCGGTCCAGCACCTCGGGCGAGATATCCAGCGCAGTGCGGCTAGGCACATTATAGATCACAATCGGAAGCTTCGTCTGCTCCGCAACAGTCATATAATGGCGGTACAGGCCTTCCTGTGTGGTTTTGTTGTAATAGGGCGTCACCACAAGCTGCGCGTCACAGCCCAGATCCTCATACCGTTTTGCCGTCTGGATAACATGCTGCGTGCTGTTGCTGCCCGTCCCGGCCACAATCGGCACTCTGCCATGCGCGGCTTTAACCACCGTACGCACGACCAGCTCGCATTCATCCGCTTCCATGGTGCAGGGTTCGCCCGTTGTACCGCAGACGATCAACGCCTTCGAGCCGCCCTCAATTTGCCTTTCCACCAGCCGCTCTATAGCGGCAACATCCACTTTTCCGTTCAAAAAAGGAGTTACCAGCGCAACCGCGCTGCCTTGAAACAAAGAAGGCATACGGCCAATCTCCTCCCGTATCTGTCCGCCGGGACACACTTGCCCCTTGTTCGTTGCGTAACCGTTTGGCACAACTGTTATTTCGGCTGGATGTACCCCTGTTTGCACAGGAATTCGGCGCTCAACACGCCGCCGCCCGCCGCGCCGCGAATGGTGTTGTGGCTCAGGCATACAAATTTGTAGTCGAACACTTTATCCTCGCGCAAACGGCCGATGGTAATGCCCATACCGTTTTCAAAATCACGGTCCAGCCGCGTTTGCGGGCGGCTCGGATCGTCAAAATAGTGCAGGAATTCTTTGGGGCTGCTGGGCAGGCCCATTCCTTCCGTAAGGGGATGGCAGTTGCTCCAACGCTCCAGAATCTGCT
>JAQUXV010000218.1 GCA_028692205.1 Eubacteriales bacterium | reverse complement strand
ATCTGCGCCGTATCCTACTACGTGCTCCCCGCTGTCAAGGGCGCGGTGCTCGCGCTGGCGCTGATCGCCGCATACGCGGGCAAAAAGGAGCAGTAAACCATTCTCCTTCCTTATCCAAAGCCGCCGGGAAAGCTCCCGGCGGCTTTGCTTTATCCGGTTGGAACGGCTTCATCGGGGCGTGCGGCAGTTTTCACCTTTGCAGAATAAAAACCGCTAAATACCCTTCGGGGTGGCTATATTCCCAATACAACGAAATTGAAGCGGCGGGCTCTTATAGCTGCCGCTTTTAACCGTTACAGGGCTCTTGTAAATTCGCAAGCTCGGCTTGCTTAAAATGGTTCAGATACGCGAAGCCAAGCCGCGCTCGAGCGGGAGTGCACACGGATGTACGTGACCGCCTGTTGCGGCGCAGGCGGCAATGCAGATGAGCCTTTTTCTGCAGGCTGAAGCGGCAGCCCCCCGACGGGCTGCCGCTTCCCATTCTATCTCGTCAATCTTCCCCGAAAAACCATATTCCAGGCCGATAAACCACGTTTTCTTCCGAATCGGCCAGATTTTTTTGATGAGAATATGCCTCAAAGCAAATCATTATTAATTATTTTTTATAATGAGCCTTGAAAAAGATTTTTAATCAAATTATGCTTGTTTTGAGCGATATTCCACATCAAACAAGGAGGAAAACCCATGATAAAATTCGATCCGTCGGTGCTTGAAAAGCTGGTGGCCGATGAATACGCCAACACTGAAGCCATGATTGTGCTCAAGGATGGACAGACGGTTTACGAAAAATATTATCACGGCTGCTCCGCCGACCACGCCGTCCATCTGTTCTCGGTAACCAAAAGCGTTTTTTCCATGCTGATCGGCATTGCGCTGGACAAGGGTTATCTGCAGAGCGTTGATCAGAAAGTGCTGGACTTTTTCCCGGATTATGCGGCAAAGCGCGGTGAAAAGACCCTTCAGCGCGTTACAATCTGCGATCTGCTTACCATGACCGCGCCGTATAAGTATAAATCGGCTCCGTATACCAAATACTTCAGCAGCGAAAGCTGGGTGAAAGCCTCGCTTGACCTGCTGGGCGGCAAAGGAGAGATCGGCCGGTTCCGGTATGCGCCCCTCATCGGGCCGGATATTCTGTCCGGCATTCTAACCGCATCAACCGGTTGTTCCGCGCTGGATTTCGCGGTCCGGTATCTGTTTTCGCCGCTGGGCATAGATATTACGGACAAAATTGTTTTTCACAGCAAGGAAGAACAGCTGTCCATTATGAAGGGCAACAGCAAAAGCGGCTGGGTGGCGGACCCGCAGGGGATCAACACAACCGGCTGGGGGCTTTTCGCCACGCCCGCGGACATGGCAAAGCTCGGGCTTCTCTACCGGAACCGCGGCATGTGGAACGGGAAACAGATCGTATCCGCCGGGTGGGTCGACGAAAGCACCGCAGTACACAGCCGCTGGAGCCAGCTGGCTTACGGCTATCTGTGGTGGATTATCGACGAGCAGGAGCACAGCTTCGCCGCGCTGGGCGACGGCGGCAACACCATTTACGTAAATCCCGCCCAAAATATCATCGTTGTGATCGCGGCGCTTTTTAAGCCGAACGCGAAAGACCGCATCGCGCTGATTCGAGAGTACATTGAACCGCTGTTCACGCGCGATTCCGAATAAACGCGTCAGCGGTGCGAAACCGGCGAAGCGTCAGACCGGTTTATACCGCATGCACAAAGCGGTTCTCTCGCCGCCGTTCAGGCTGTTCCCTGATTGTTTTCTTCGCACTTTTCAGGAGACCGCCATTTACAGCCGACACAGCTGCAAACGGCTTTTCAGCCGCACCGTCCGCATTTCTGCAAAGCAGATATGCCGGATGAAATAGTGCTTTTTTTATTTCGTCAATCGCGGTATCATAAGGTAAGATTGACCCGGCATCGGCGCACGAATCGCGTTTCGTCACCGGCACGGCACGCAGCAGCAAAGCCGGATGAAAGCATTAGGGGGCAGGGTATGGACCGCGGTAAAAACTACCGGCAAACACCGGCTGCGGGAAAACGCAAAGCGGCGCAAAGCCGACAACGTAACCGCCCGATCCGCCGCCTCTCAAGGGCGGGGTACAGGCCGCCCGTCGGCAGCACCCGTTCGTCCGCCTCCACAGGCCATGGCAAGTTCACAGGCGGCAAGCGCGGTATTTTGCGCCCGGTAATACTGGCCGTACTAATTATTGTAATGATCGTAAGCCTTACGGAAATCGTGATTTACTTTGTTCATTCGCGCAACAATCGGGCGGAGCAGGCGGCGCTGGCGAACGAGCATCAGGCGGCGCTGGCATTGGAACAGCCCGCACCCACCGCCGCAACCGGCGGCAACACGGCAACCGTACCATCCGCCGACGGTACAGCGCCAACCAATGTACCCACCACACAGGCCGCAACTGTGTCTCCGGTTGCCGAAGCGGTAGGCGGCGAGTTTTTCCAGACCGTCGGGCTGACGCGGCAGGCGTTCAAGCCTATTGTGAAGCAAAACAGCGATGCCGTCGGCTGGATTACGATAGAGGGCATCGTGGATCTTCCCGTCGTATATCGGGACAACACCTATTACCTGACGCACGATTTTACCGGCAAACGGAATACCTGCGGCGCGATATTTCTGGATGTGAACCACCCGCTCCATTCGGATTCGCAAAACCTGCTGATTTACGGCCATAACATGAAGGACGGCAGCATGTTCGGGCGGTTGATTAAATACTATTCGAACGTCAACTTTCTGCGCACAAACTACACCCTTCAGTTTGAAACGAGGTTCGACACCTACACCTATCTGATCTTCGCCGTCGTTCGCGTAAAGATGGATGTATACTCCAAAAACTTTTTGAACTTTGCGGGCCACACGGCTTTCACAAGCGCGGACGCGTTTAACCGGTATATTGACGAGGTGTACCAACAGTCGCTGTATACCCGTTTCCTGGACGTCGCCCCGACCGATACGCTGATTACGCTGGTCACCTGTCTGGATGACGACCGTCTGGTGCTGCTGGCCCGCAGGCAGCGCGCCGACGAAACCGAGTCGGATATTAACCATGCCCTGCTGGGGTTGTACGAGAAATAACGCATCAAAATCGTCGAAGAACGCCCGTGGTTCCGGCAACGGTTTCGCCCGTCGGCCCACAGGGCTTGTAACGTATCTTCCGCGGCATCGCAGCGTTGAAAGAGGTGCCGTTCCACTACGGCCCGCGCCGCGCCTCCCGTTTGATTTTCCCCTAATGGAAAAGCAATCCGCTCGCGATATTCGATAAGGTTGTACATTCCGCTTCGGCTGTGTGACTAAACCCACGGGTACTGCTGACAGATTTTAACTTTTCCCGTGTCCCCGAAGGGATTGCTATTGTGTGCTCTTGTCCTTGTCAAAAAAGCGACGTGTTCTCCATAACACGTCGCTTCAGGCTATTGATAAACCTCCTGCAAGCACGCAAGTCCAGCTTGCTCAAAAAGGTTCAGATGCGCGAAGCCAAGCCGCACTCGGGCGGGAGCGTACACGGACGTACGTGACCGCCCGTTGCGGCGCAGGCGACAATGCAGATGGGCTTTTTTCAGCAAGCTGAAGCGACGTGTTCTCTACAAACACGTCGCTTCATCCCTTTGATAAACCTTCTGCAAGCACGCAAGTCCAGCTTGCTCAAAAAGGTTCAGATGCGCGAAGCCAAGCCGCACTTGGGCGGGAGCGTACACGGACGTTCGTAACCGCCCGTTGCGGCGTAGGCGACAATGCAGATGGGCCTTTTTCAGCATGCTGAAGCGACGTGTTCTCTACAAACACGTCGCTTCATCCCTTTGACAAACCTCCTGCAAGCACGCAAGTCCAGCTTGCTCAAAAAGGTTCAGATGCGCGAAGCCAAGCCGCACTTGGGCGGGAGCGTACACGGACGTTCGTAACCGCCCGTTGCGGCGTAGGCGACAATGCAGATGGGCCTTTTTCAGCATGCTGAAGCGACGTGTTCTCTACAAACACGTCGCTTCATCCCTTTGATAAACCTCCTGCAAGCACGCAAGTCCAGCTTGCTCAAAAAGGTTCAGATGCGCGAAGCCAAGCCGCACTCGGGCGGGAGCGTACACGGACGTACGTGACCGCCCGTTGCGGCGCAGGCGACAATGCAGATGAGCCTTTTTCAGCATGCTGAAGCGACGTGTTCTCTACAAACACGTCGCTTTCGTATTTTTATCGCATGCCCGTTTTTCAGCCCTGTCGGCTTACATAGCCGTTTTCACAGCCGTTACAGTTCAAACCGTTCCAACACCTGTTTGGCTACACGCACACGCGTTACACGGGTGTCCATCGCTTCTTTTTCGATGACGCGGTGGGCTTCCTCCTCGGTGATGCGCATATGCTCAATCAACAGGCACTTGGCGCGGTCGACAATCTTCAGTTCCTCGTATTTTTTCTGCAGGCGCTCGGTTTCGCTTTTATACAGCAACATCCGGTTGCGGCACGCGATGCCCACGCGGATGGTCTGTTCAAAAATCTGGGGGATCACAGGCTTGGTTACCAGCAGCACGCCGGATTCCGTCGCCGCGTCGCTGATCATCGGCGCAAGCTCGGTTTTCACCAGCATCACCACAGCGGCCGTGGTTCGTTTCGCCATATCAATCGCCAGCTCCAGCCCGGTTTCGTCCATCAGCGGCGCGTTGATCAGCATCAACGAATAGGCGTCGCCCGACGCGATACGCCGCGCTTCACCCGCCGTGTGAACCGCGATAAGTTCACCGGTGTTCACATCCGCCAGCCATTGCTTCAGTTTTTCCGCCCCCTGTGAGGCAACCAGCAGGGTCTTCCCATCAGCCATCGAACGCCCCCTTTCCGCCGGCATTCGCCTAGAAACGCTCAAACTGCTTCTGGAATAAACCCGTCTTATCCTGCCGGTCCAGGGTCAGCAGCTTCTCGCCGCCTTCCAGGAAGGACATCCGTACCGATTCCGGAAGGCTCCGCGCGATAAACGCGCTGTTTTTCGCCGTTTCGAGGGCGTCGGGCAGGCTTTCGGGCAGCGTGGGCGCATCAAGCCAGTTCCGGCCCGCCGAGGACGGCAGTTCCTCCCGCCCCTCAATGCCCTCCAGCGCCGCACGAATCAACAGGGAATAGGCAAGGTAGGCGTTGCAGGTGGGATCGGGGCTGGCAATCTGCATCCGCGCGAAACGGTTCTGCGGCAGGGGCAGGCGCAGGGCGCTGCGCCCCCGCATGGTAGACCAGCAAACCCGGTTGGGCGATTCGT
>JAQUXV010000217.1 GCA_028692205.1 Eubacteriales bacterium | reverse complement strand
ACAGCCCGTCTTTGCGCACCAGTTCGTCGTCCAGCCAGATTTCGCCGCCGCCGTATTCCGGGCGCTGGATGCAAACCATGTCCCAATGCACGTCGCTGTGATTGCCGTTGGGGCACTCGTCGTAGCAATGGCCCGGCGTAAAGTGGAACGAGCCCGCGATCTTCTCATCAAACAGCGTATCCATCATCGGCTCGGTCACATAGGGGTTAACGCCGAAGGAGAACTCGCCGATGTAGCGCGCGCCCTCGTCGGTATTCAGAATGGCGTTCAGCCGCTCGGTCTGGTTGCCGACCGCCTCGATAATTTTACCGTCTTTCAGGGTCAGGCGGATATCGCTGAACTCCGTACCGCCGTAAAGGCTCGGAGTGTTGAAGTTGATAACGCCGTTCACGCTCTCGCGAAGCGGCGCGCTGAACACCTCGCCGTCGGGGATGTTCACTTTGCCGTCGCATTTAATGGCAGGCATCCCCTTGATGGAAAAGGTCAGGTCGGTGCCCTTGCCCAGAATATGCACCTTGTCCGCCCGCTCCATTCGCGCGACCAGCTTGTCCATTGCGGCGCTCATTTTGGCGTAATCCAGCGTGCAGACGTTAAAATAATAATCCTCGAAAGCTTCCAGGCTCATTTTTGCCGCCTGCGCAGCCGCGAGCGTGGGATAGCGCAGCACCACCCAGCGGGTATGGGGCACGCGGATCTTGCCGTGTACCGGGCCGCTGTAGTGCTTGGCGTACAGCGCGTTCTGCTCCGATGTGACGTCGGAGGTTTCAAACCCGTTTTCTACGGCGCGAATCCCCATATATGCCTGAACGCCGCGCATCACTGCCGCGTCGTGTTCCGCCTCGAAGGTCCATTTTTCCGCCGTCGCGCCGCGCAGCAGTTCCCGCTGCACGGTCATATCCCTCAGGCGGACGATTGGTTCCGCCCCCGCGGCGTACACCTCACGCACCAGCGCGGCGGCCAGCTCCGGCTGGTGGCCGAAAAGTTCGATCAACACCCGCTCGCCGGGTTTCAGCTCACAGGCATAATTTACCAACAGGTTACAAAGCTTTTTCGTTCTCGGGTCCTTCATGTTCTTTGGTTCTCCTTTGGCGCCGGAATATGCCGGCGAATTTGGTTTAGCCGTCCGGCCACAGGCTTTTCCAGCCCATACGTGGCAGCCATGGCGGCAAGGATCGACACGGCGTAGCACAGCAGCGTAAACGTCCGCTGCATTTGCAGGTCGCTGTGCAGCGTCGTCGGAAACAGATTTTTGGCAATCTGCGCACCGATAAGCTGATGCCAGATATAAAGGTTCATGGAGATAGCGGATAAAAACCGCATCAGGCGGTTATCCAGCAGCTTTTGCAGGAGACGCGGCATAAAGGCCGCCGAAAGCATTAGCAGCAGCATCGTCGCCGCCAGCGGCAGCCGAAGCGACCACTGCGACAGCCGCAGCTGCCCGGCCCCCATCAGGCCGTTCTCCGTCTGCGTGTGCATGATGCTTGTCAGCAGCCAGCAGCCAGTCGCGAACAGTACGGCCGAGAGTACCGCAACCGATCTGTGCAGCGCGCCTTTCGGCGCGGAAGCTTCCAGCCGCTTCCGCAGCCGGACGTAAAGCATCGCGCCCAATATGCCCACAGCGTACACATCCAGAAAAGCGGGCAATTGGTTGATCCAGATCGCCAGATCGCTCGTCGCCCTGCGCATCACAAACCGGAACAGCAGGCCCCCGGCCGCCATGGCACACAGGGTGAAAGCCGGTCGTTTCCGCACGGCTTTTGCCAGCAGCGGGAAGATGAGATAAAACTGCATCTCGATGGCGATGGTCCACAGCACGCCGTTGAGCGGCGTATACAGATATGTTTCCCGGAAAAAGGTGAACGTAAACGTTAAGTGTGTAAGAATATCCTTGTTGCGGGCCGCGGCGCTCTGGTACTCGCCGCCCGGCAGCGCCACCAGCAGCAGCGCCACCAGCACCGACACGAGATAGGACGGCACAATGCGCACCAGCCGGTTCCAGTAGAACCGTTTCACGCCGGGCACCGGCGTGCCGTACGCCTGCTGCCGCGCATAGGGCAGGTACAGCAGAAACCCGCTCATCAGCAGCATTCCGTCTACAAAAACGTAGCTGGAACGCGTCCAGAAATCCAAATCGATTTTCGTACCGAAGAGGGTTATATACTGGCCCAGCCATCCCAGCTGCCAGATGTGATAATTGCAGACAAACAGCACCATCAGCGCCCGAAACCCATACAATACGCCGATTTCCAACTTGTCCCGCGGGTGTTCCCCCGCTTGTGGGGTCATGCGCCACCTTCCCCGGCATCGTTCGTAACGGCAGGCGTCGCGGTCGGGGTTGCCGCAGGCTGTGCGGTTACCGCCGGTTCGGCGGTCGTGTTACCGGTTTGGGGCGTTTCGGACGGCGCAGGGGTTTCGGTCGCTTCCGGGCGAAGTTCCGCCATGGTTTCGGAGGATACGCGCTTCAACGTATACACGGGGTTGCGGCTGTCGGCCAGTACCCGGATGGACAGCGCGGTTTTCGTAAGCGTCGTCAGCTTATGCGTAAGGGTCAGTTCATCGGCTGTCGGGCCGGTTTTCAGCGCGTAACCGTCCACCGAGAAGTATAGCACCTCGCCAAACAGCGAGCAGGTGCCATCCGCGCGGAACACCGCGCTGCGCTGGCCGTCGTCGCTTTCCCATTCGCCCAAAATCAGGTAGCAGCGGCGTTGAAGCTTTTTATCGGTCACGTCCGCATAATCGGGAATCCGCTGGTAATACGGCAGGGCTTCGTATACCTTGCCCTCGTCGTACAACTCCTCGGCGTAGTTGTAGCACGCCTCCTCGTACATTCCTTCCAGGTCTTTGTACGCGGCAGGCAGATTGCTGTCGTCGAAGTTCTCCAGCGTATCGACAACCGCTTTCCAGTTTTTCGTTTCGTAAGCGGCGCGGGCAGGCGTGGCGAAAACGCCGTATGCCTGATACTCGCATGCCTCCGACTGGGTTGCGGCGTCCTCATAATCCCCGAGGGCGGCAAACATGGGATACGCGGCTCGGTAGTCGCCCGCCTCCATCTTCAGCGTCGCCAGTTGATACTGGCAGGCGTTGTAGCTGTCCTTCGCGGTTTCATAGTCGCCCAGCGCCAGATAAAGCTCGCTGGCCTTTTCCAGATCCCCGGCCGTCTGCGCCTTCATCGCCTCGCCCAGCGTGATCTCGCTGATTTGATCCTTTACGGAGGCATTATCCGGCAGGGATTTCAGTAGCGCAAGCGCCTCGTCCATTTCACCGGAGGTTTTCAGCTCCAGCGCAAGGGACAGCGTAGCGCTTTCCGCCTGTGTTTCGCTGTCCTCATATTTGCCAAGGCTGGTAAAGTCTTCGATCGCCTTGCGGTACTGCTTGTCGGCCAGTTCCTTCGCTGCCAGGGCGTAAACGCTCTGCTTCCATTTATCGGCACTGTCCTTGTACTTGCCCAGTTCCCCGTACAGCTGCGCTGCCGTCGTATAATCCTCCGCGGTCAGGGCGGCTTCGGCCATATTGTAATGGAGTTTCCGCAGCAGGGCAACCGAATCCTTATAGCTGCCCAGCGCCTGATAGAGCGCTTCCGCGTCCCCGTTCCGGTTTTCGGATACGTATTTCCCGGCCAGCCGGTAGCGGCATTCGCTGAGCAGCGTCGCCGACTGGGTATAATCGGGTATGGATTCCAGCAGAGTAATCGCCTGCTCGTCGTTCCCCGCATCCGCGGCGATTTGCGCCCGCTGATACACGCACTCCCACGCGAGGGCTTCGCTGTCCAGGTACGGAACGATGCTTTCATACAGGGCCGCCGCCTTGGCGTACTCCTGGTTTCCCTGATAATCCTTCGCAATCTGGTACAGGCAGCTGTTGGCTTTCAGCGCCGCGTCCTCATAATCGCCCACAAGCTGGTATAGTTTTCCCGCTTCTTCATAGTTGCCTGCCTGCAGCAGGTTTTCCGCAAGCTGGTAGCGCGCCTGCGTCAACAGCGCCGGCGCGTCGTTTACATCACCGGCAGCCGTAAGCTGAGCCACCGCTGTTTGGTAATCCTGTTTTTCCAGCGCGTCCTTCCCAAGCCCGTAATCGCATTCCAATACCCTCTCTACCGAGTCGCTGTAATCCCCCAGTGACCCAAACAGAATGCGCGCCGCGACAAAGCTTTCGTTTTCCAGCAGCTTCTTCGCCTGCCGGTACTGCGTTTCCAGCAGCAGATCGGCGCTGTCTTCATAATCGCCAAGGGTTTGGAAGGCATCCGCCGCGCCGTCGAAATCCTCGGCGGCCAGCTTCGCGCTGCCAAGGTTATACAGCGTCTGACGGTACAGCGCAGCGCTGTCCTTATAATCGCCCAGCCCATGATAAAGGTTGGCCGCGCGCGCCAGCCCGTCCGTATCGCCGGAAGTTGCCAGCGTTTCCGCCTGCCGGTAGTCGCATTCCAGCAGCAGCGTCTCCGCGTCGCCGTAACCATTCATTGCCGCGAGCGCTGTGCGCGCGTCGTCATAGCTGCCGCTGTTCAGCAGGTTTGCGGCCTGCCGGTACTTCAACGCCGGGATTCCCCAAATCCACGCCGCCGCGGCTACGGCGGCCACGCACACCACGGCGATCACTGTCCGGCGGAAGGCGCGGCGCTTGCGGCCGTTTTTCATTCGGCTCTTTTCCCGCGCTTCGGTCAGGCGGCTGGCATCTTCGCGCGCCGCTTTCGCAACTTCGCTGAGCTTGCGTTCGTGAACGGCGTTCAACTGGTCCACATTTTCACGCGAGCAGGAAGCGAACACGGTGTCGCGCCGCCGCTCGCAGCGGCAGCAGCGATCGCTGCGCAGGCTGTTAGCGCGCCCGCATACGCACACCCATACGCTGGCCTGCTCCTGCGGGTATCCCACGGCGTCCGGCCCGGCCACAAAACGCAGCTGATCCAGCTTGCGGCCCTTGGGCAGGGCGTTGCTTTGGTACTCTGTCAGCGGGGCGTTTCCGCGCCGCCAGAGCGTGCCGTCGTCAAACCATACTTTTTCGATCACCAGATCGATGTTCTGCACCCCTTCCCACTGGGAAGGCACAACCGAGAGGCTGAAGCGTTCACCCGCCCCCGCCTTCAGGCCCTGAATCCGCTCCACCTGCCGGAACAGCAGCTTCTCCTCCTCCGCGTAGCAGACAAGTGTCGCCAACACGGAAACGACGACTTTTTCGCTCAGGTTATTGAGCACAAAGCCGCATTCGGGCGTATTCTTGGTGGGCGTGGTATATTGCCACAGCTCGACGGGGCAGGTCAGATCGATTTTCA
>JAQUXV010000216.1 GCA_028692205.1 Eubacteriales bacterium | reverse complement strand
GCATCGCCGCCGACCCGGCTTTTAAGGTCACCAAAGCGGAGATTGAGGCGATTCTCGACCCCGCGCGCTTCATCGGCCGCGCGCCGGAGCAGGTGACGGACTTCGTTTCCCAGTGTGTGGACCCCGTATTGGACGCAAACAAAGCGGAGCTTGGCGAGAAGGCGGAGCTGAAGGTGTAAGCCTCTGCTTTTGTACGTTTATCATTACACATTTTACAATTCCGTTGTCGTCTATCGCCGCCGCCGCGTGTTTCCAAAGCGGGAGACGCACGGCGGCGTTTTACATTCCCAAAAGATTGCGCGCCTCCCGCCATGCCGCCGCGAATGCTTTGACAGCCCTTCGCAAGTGCGATACAATGATTTTGTAATGTTAGGCTTCGCCAACCCGGCCAAACCGGTTGATGGGCGGAGCGGAAACAGGACGGAAAAACAGTTGAGGGGGGAGCGCAGTGGAAGAAGCCGTTCGGGCAGAATTGCTGGAGGCGCTTCGCCCGATTGTAAAGAAAAAAGACCTGATGGAGAACGCGCCGCTTGGCGACTATACCACGCTGGGCATCGGCGGCCCCGCCGAGGTGCTCTGCGAGGTTACCTCCGCCGACCAGCTGCTGACCCTTTTGCGAATTGCGCACCGGCTTTCGGTACCCGTAAACGTGCTGGGCAACGGCTCCAATCTCCTCGTCCGGGACGGGGGCTGGCCGGGGCTTACGCTGCATCTGGGCGACGGCTTTGCGGAGATTACGCCGCCCGTGCCCCTGCCGGATGGGCGCTACGCCGTTACCGCGCAGGCGGGCGCGGCGCTGACCCGGCTTAGCAACGCCGCGGCGGACGCGGCGCTGGCGGGGCTGGAATTCGCCGCGGGTATACCCGGCTCGGTGGGCGGCGCGGTGGCGATGAACGCGGGGGCCTACGGCGGCGAAATGCAAAACGTTGTGGAAGGCGTAACCTGCGCGTCGCTTACCGGGGAGATCCGCCATTACACCCGTGATGAAATGGCGTTTGCCTACCGCAAAAGCCGCCTGACCGGGGCGGGGGCGGAACCGGAAATTGTGATATCGGCCACGTTTGCGCTTACGCCCGGCGACGGGGAAACCATCCGCGCCACCATGCGGGAGTTCAACGCCCGCCGCCGGGAGAAACAACCGCTTTCGCTGCCCTGCTGCGGCAGCACCTTCAAGCGTCCGCCGGGGCTTTTCGCGGGGACGCTGATTGAGCAATGCGGGCTGAAAGGCCTGCGCATCGGCGGCGCGAGCGTGAGCACGAAACACGCGGGCTTTCTGGTTAACGATGAAAACGGCACCGCCGCGGATTACCTGAGGCTGATCGCCGAGGTGCAGCGCGTGGTGCTGGAAAAGACGGGCGTGCGGCTGGAACCGGAAGTGCGCGTGGTGGGCGTGGACCGGGAATAACCGCCGGGGAACAAACCGAAGAAACAAACAAAGCAATCGCAGGGAGGTCGGCCTTATGCAATTTCTGATCGTTACCGGGTTAAGCGGTGCCGGGAAAACCGTCGCCATCCGCACATTGGAAGATCTGGGCGCGCTTTGCGTGGACAACCTGCCGCCGATGATGCTGGTGCGTTTTATGGAGGCGTGCAAGTCGTCCAACATCAACCGTCCGTTGGTGGCCATCGCCGTGGACATCCGCTCGGGCGAGTTCTTCGACGCCAAGGCGGTCGTGAAGATGATCGACGAGGCGCGCAGCGTCGGCTTTCAGATTGATACGCTGTTCATCGAAGCGCACGACACGATGCTGGTGAACCGCTATAAGGAAACGCGCCGCGAACATCCGCTGGCCTGCGAGGGCATGAGCCTGGAAGAGGCCATCGCCGCCGAGCGCGGCCGCCTTCAGCCGCTGCGGGAAACGGCCAACCACGTTATCGACACCAGCGACCTGAAACCCAGCGCCCTGCAGGCGCGCCTCCGCAAAATTGTGATGGAGGCGGGCGACGAGCCGATTTTGCGTGTCGAAATCCTGAGCTTCGGGTTTAAGCGCGGCATTCCGCGGGACGGCGATCTGGTTTTCGACGTGCGTTTTTTGCCCAACCCCTTCTACATCCCGGAGCTGGGGCGACATACGGGGCTGGACCAGGACGTGAAGGATTTCGTGCTCAACCACCCCGTAACGCAGACGTTTTTAGCCAAGTGCATGGATATGCTCACCTTCCTGCTGCCCAACTACATCAACGAAGGCAAGCACCGGCTGGTGATCGCCATCGGCTGCACGGGCGGCGCGCACCGAAGCGTGGCCATTGCGGAGTACCTGTGCGAAAAGCTGAAGGAGCAGGGGCAGCGCGCGACTGTGACGCACCGGGACCTTGCAATCGAGCAGGCGCACTGGGCGGGCAACAACCAATCCTGATTCGAAACGCAATCGCAGGGTTTACAGCGCTCGGGCGCACCGGCGGGCGGCAAGGGCTTCGGCTCTTTTACCGCCTGCCGGTGCGCCCGTTTTCGGTAACGCCCGGATATGAGTTCAAACCCCTTTCCGCAGCGGCCCTGTGCTGTTGCCGGCTATTGGCTGTTACGAAACTCCGCTGCGCTCTTGCGGCAACATTGGGAACTCGGCGAACATTACCCCCAAAGCCTTCCATACCCTGCCGGACCGAAACGGCAGCCCCCGGCAGGACGGGTTACCCGGTCTTGACGCGGATAAGGCCTGCCTTTACGCGATGGCACCGTACGTCGAACCGTTTGTGTTTGCAAAAGGGGATTGACGAAGCCGGAGGTGAAGGCGGTGGATCCATCTTCTCCCCAGGCCTGAACCGTAGAAATTTACAACGCGCAGGAGCTCGTTTGCCGTCTTAAGGGGATAACAGTATTATTTCATAACTTTATGCAGGATGAAACACAGTAAAATTACCGATTCCGCAATAATTGTATACATGAACCGCTTGCATTCCGGATAACCGTTTTGTATAATCATAAAAACACGTTGATCTTCATGCGGATCGGTCCGGTTGAAGATGGAATATTATCGATATTGGAACCAGCCCGTTTGGGACTATCGGCATGGGGCGAAGTGAATGAGATTCAGAAAGTGGTTCATACCGGTCATACTCTCGTTAGTGCTGGTGTTGTTGGTCTGGATCACCGTATCGGATCATTCTCCGATATGGACGTATAACGCGGGGAACAATCCCATGATGTGGGAAACCGGCTGGCAGGCGGAAAGCGCGGGCGGCTTACGGGAGCTTACGTTTCCGCAGCGGCTGCAAGCCGGTGAAGCGACCATCGTAAACACCCTTCCGGACGATATTCACCCGCTGGTAACTTACCTTTACCTGAAAACAAATTATCAGCAGGTGACCGCTGAGATAGGCGGCATACCGGTTCCGGTATCCGGCCTAAGCACGGGGGCCGCCGGTTCCCCGACGAATAATTTACCATGGAGTAAAATTCAACTGTCTCCCGACATGGAAGGGCAAACCATCCGGCTTTCGTTCAGCGGCACCGGCAGCAAACCCTTTCTGGAGGTTTATTCCCTGCTGCTGGGCAGCGAATCCAGAATCCGGCTGATGCTGTTTTCCAACGCGCTTCCCTCCATTGTCCTCAGCCTGCTGATTGTGGTGTTTGCTCTGGCACTGGCTGCGTTTGCGATACTTGAGGCACGAAGGTATCGCAAACCGATACCGGGCGGATACCTGCACCTGATGACGTTTATCTTGCTGGCCGGTATATGGGCGTTCACCGACAGCGACATTTCCGGCGTCCATTACATCGACAGCCCAATCTTCTTCTACGCCAACCTGTTTAGTTACATGCTGCTGCCGTTGCCGTTTTACCTGTTCGTTTACGCGCAAAACCAATCCATGCGGAAGGTCAGCACGGTGCTGGGGCTGGCGGCGGCGGCGGGGGTGCTTTCGCAGATCGTGCTGCTGCTGTGCGGGCAGTTTGTGGGCTGGATCAGCGTGATGGTTACCAACGCGGTGCTGCTGGCTTCCTGTGTGATTATGCCGTTTCTGGTTATACGGCGAATGGAAGCGCACCATCGAAGCGACGAGCTGTTTTTCGGCGTCGTCATTACATCCGTGGTGGGTTTCGTATCCATTGCGATGTTCTATCTGTATCCGATCGAAAACAACGCGCGGGTATTCAGCTACGGCATCATCGTGCTGGTGATCACGTTTACCATCAGCATTTTGCGCGTTAACGTCAATATTTTCGCGCAGGCCCGGCGAATCGAACAGCTTCGCATCCGCGAGGAAGAATACCGTATTGCTGTTCGCCAGAGCGACAAGTACGTTTTGCGTTACGACGTGGGCAGCCGCACCCTGCTGAAGGGCGAGGTGGATTCTCCGCTGGTACACGCGGACCAGGAAGTGGAAGGCCTGCCGGAAAGCCTGATTGCCTCCGGCGGCGTTGCGGAAGGAAGCACGGCGGATTTCCGCAGGATATTTACCGACATCCACACAGGGAAACCCACGGGCACCTGCGCCCTGAACATGCGCAACCAGGAAGGCGGCTTTGCTTGGTACCACTTTAACTATACGTCGATTTTCACCGACGACGGTCGGCCGTCGCAGGCGGTGATTTCTTATTATGATATCACCGAACAGCGCACACGGGAAATTGAGTACCAGAAATGGAAGCAAAGCTATACCGACTTACCTTCCGGCGGCATCCGCTATTATGAGTACAATCTGACGCTTGACGCTTTTATCGGCGAGGCGGGCGAATTGCTGCCGCCGCTGCCGCAGGAAGCGAAAAGCAGCCTGAAAATGACGGTGGACTATCTGGCTGATCATTATGTATTCCCCGAAGACAGCCAGCGTTTTCGCGCGTTTCTGCTGAGGGAAAATCTGCTGGAAACCTTCCGCAAGGGGATTTGCGACAATAAGCTGGAATTCCGCTGCAAGGACGGCGACGGCGGCCCGCGATGGACCCTCGCCCACGTGCGGATGATTGTGGATCCTTCCTCGGGCGATACGCAGTTTTCCCTGCTTTTGCAGGATGAGGACGACCAGAAGCGCAGCGAGCTGAAGGCGACCGGCAACACGGATATCGATTCGTTGACCGGGCTGCTGAACCGGGCGGCCTTCAAAGAGAGACTGGCGCATATGCTGGAGCATACGGAGGCCGCCGTAACCCATGCGCTGATGATGATCGATCTGGACGGTTTTAAGCGGATCAACGATACCTTCGGTCACTCGTTTGGCGACCGGGTGCTGGTGGAAGTTGCTAAAAGCCTGCGCGCCATGATGCGCAGCGGCGATCTGATCGGGCGCAGCGGAGGGGACGAGTATATCGTCTGCCTGTGCAACATCCGGGACG
>JAQUXV010000215.1 GCA_028692205.1 Eubacteriales bacterium | reverse complement strand
ATATTCGCAGCTCGCGGTTGCGTATACCACGCCGTCTTCGCCCAGCAGCGTCGCCTTGGACGAGCTGCCCCCGAAATCCACCCCAAGCAGGTAGTTCATGCCCGTTCCTCCCATGATTTTTTCATTTTACCGCACAATAACGCCTACGCCGTCCGGGATCACCGCCACGGTCGCGTCTTCTCCCAGCAGCGCCGTGGCTTCGGTGACTGCCGCGTTCACATCCGGCGACCAGCGCATGTGCATCTGCTCGACCAGCGCACGGTTTTCTTCTCCCGTTACGAAAAACACCGTCGCCTGCCGCTGCACCCGCGCCAATATCTGCGCTTCCCATTGGTCCATCAGCGTTTCTTCCGGCGGGATATCAGCGATGTCCCGCGCCACAGCCTCGGCACTCTCCCGTTCGGCAAACCATTTGTGGAAGGCATCGCCGCCATGCCCGTCGCCCAGCGCCGCGCACATCACGATCGCCCCGCCTTTACGGGCGCAGGCTTCCGCCGCCGTCATCCCCTTTACGGATTGGTAGATATTCTGGTCCAGCGGGTATCCGCCGTTGGAGGTAACCGCAATATACGCCGTTACCTTATCCACTTTCGTCAGCCGCAGGCTGTGGCGGCAACCCGCCTCGTGCGCCTGCTCCATATCGCCCGCATATGCGGCGATCACACGTTTATCCGCGTTGATCAACACATTCAGGATAAATTTGAGCCCCGCCCGCCTCGCCGCGAACAGCATATCCCGATGGATGGGATTGCCTTCCAGATTGCCCTGTGACGCGCGCGGGTCGGCCAAAAAGCGCGCATTGTGGTTGTACAGCACCGTCTCCCTGGCTGCGATTCCCGGCAGGATGCTCTTGCGCCCGCCGGAAAAACCCGCGAAAAAGTGCGGCTCGATGAACCCTTCCGCTACGATCAGCTCCGCCCATACTGCCAGCTTGTTCAGCCGAAGCGCACCGCCGGAAGGCAGCGTGCCCAGCGCAACCATATCCGCGTCTTTCTGTGCATCGTGAACGACGATCTGCTCATGATCAACAATCTCATCGCCAAGCTTGGCGCGTAGCTCCTCCCGCGTTGTGGCGCGGTGCATGCCCGTGGCGATCAGGATCACGATCTCCGCGGATGGATTCCCCGCGCGGATTTCAGCCAGCAGCGGCGGTAGGGTGATGCGGCTCGGCACCGGGCGCGTGTGATCGCTGGTAATCACCAGCACGCGATTTTTCCCTTTTGCGAGTTCACACAGGCGCGGAGAACCAACGGGGTTCATTAGCGCGTCCCGCACGATCTGCGCCTCGTCCTTCACACCGCTTTCCGGCTCTGCGGGGCGCAGCACGCCAGCCAGCCGCCGCTCCTCCAGCGTGAGACGCTGTTTGCCCTTGCCGTAGGGAATCTCAAGGGTCGTCGTCATGGTCGCCTCCTATGGCTGAAGCTGCTGTATACTCTATCGTCGGTTTTAGTAAATCAGAAACATGAAGCGCTTTTCTATTTTAGCGGTCTGTACTATCTTCCATCATTCATCCCCCGCCAACCGCCATATCCAATTTCATCGGGGCGCTGCGTCCCAACCGCTCCCCCGCGTCAGTTGGTTTTTCAGATCACCTTTCCGGGGTTGAGAATCCCGTTGGGGTCGAAGGTCTGCTTAATGCCCCGCATCAGCCGAGTCTGCGTTTCCCCCAGCGACTCCCGCAGGAACGCGCGCTTGGCGTGGCCCACGCCATGCTCCCCGCTCACCTCGCCGGAAAGCGTTTTGGCGGACGTGTACAGCGAATCCATCACGCTTTCCACCTTCGCTTTCCAGTCGGCTTCGCAAAGCCCGTCCCGGCAGGCGTAAATGTGCAGGTTGCCGTCCCCCGCGTGCCCGAACGAGCAGATGCGCACGCCTTCCGTTTTGCCGATCGCCACGCTTTTGGCCACGAACGCCGCAATCCGGTCCCGCGGCACCACCACGTCGCATTCGTCCATGCCTGTTGTGCCGTTCTTGATCGCCTCCAGAAACGCGCCCCGCGCGTTCCAGATGCTCTCCTTGCGCTCGTCCGTGTCCGCCAGCAGCACGTCCTTCGCGCCCAGCGACAGGCACAGGTCGGTCAGCGTGTCCACCGCGGGCTGCAGCGCGCTTTCGCTCGTCCCGTCCAGCCGCACCAGCAGGTACGCGTCCGCGCTGGTATCCGGAAACTGCTTGCCCAGATACGTTTCCGCCGAGGCGATCACCTCGCGCTCCATAAACTCCACCGCCGTCGGCTCACACCCGCAGCCCAGCACCGCGGGCACCGCCCCGATGCACTCGTCCAGATCGTCGAACGGAATCAGCAGGCTCAGGTTCGTTTTCGGCTCGGGAATCAGCTTCACCGTCAGCTTCGTCAGGAACCCGAGGGTGCCCTCGCTGCCGACCATCAGGTCGATAAGGCTGTAGCCGCTGGAGCACTTCACGTTCTTGCCGCCCAGCTCCAGTACCTCGCCGTTTGCCAGTACCACTTCCATGCCCAGCACGTAGTCCCGCGTTACGCCGTAGCGCACGGCGCGCATGCCGCCCGCGTTGGTCATGGCGTTGCCGCCCATCGTGGCCGTTTTCTCGCCGGGGTCCGGCGGGTAGAACAGCCCCGTGCCTTCCAGCGCCTTGGGAAACTCCATCAGCAGCACGCCCGGCTCCACCGTGGCCGTCATGTTCTTTGCGTCCACCTCGAGCACCTTTTTCATCTTCTCGGTGGACAGCACCACGCCGCCTTCGGTCGCCACGCACCCGCCGCACAGGCCCGTGCCCGCGCCGCGCGGCGTAACGGCGATGTTGCGCCCGTTGCAGTAGCGAAGCACCGCCGCCACGTCCTCCGTGGAAAGCGCCTGCAGCACCGCGTCCGGCCTGAAATGGCCGTACTCCGTCATTTCATCGTGGTCGTAATCCACGCTGATCGCCTCGCCGGTAAACACCCGGCCCGGCAGCAGTTCTTCCAAATACGCGATGTCCTTCGCGTCCACCGGCTTGAACGGTTTCATGCGGCGGCCTCCTTCAGCTTCGCGATCAGCCCCCGAAGGATCGGGTACAGGTCGCCCACGATCGCCACGTGCGCCACGTCGAAAATCGGCGCTTCCGCGTCGGTATTGATGGCCACGATGCGCTCGCTGCAGTTCATGCAGCTTTTGAACTGGATGGCTCCGCTCACCCCGCAGGTGATAATGAGCCTCGGCCGCACCGTGCGCCCGGACAGCCCGATTTGCCGGTTATTATCCGCCCAGCCCATTTCCACCAGCGGGCGGCTGACCGCCCAGTCCCCGCCCAGCAGGGCCGCCAGCTCTTTCACCAGCGCGAGGTCGGCCTCCTTCTGCAAGCCGCGTCCGCCGACCACGAGGATCTCCGCGTCGGAGATGGTTTTGCAGGGCGGCACCGGCACGGTGCTTACGTGCGTTACGGGGGATTCCCCTACTTCTTTGGGGATTTTGCGGTTCACAATCTCGCCTGCCGCCTGTTCCCGGCGGGCGGGCGCGTCCATCACCTTATAGCGCACGGTGGCGAACTGGGGCCGCGTGCGGGTGGTGACGATCTGCGCCATGATGTTGCCGCCGAACGCCGGGCGAATCTGCACCAGATCGGTGTTCTCCCGGAGTTCCAGTTTCGTGCAGTCGGCGGTGAGCCCGGTATGGAACCGGGTGGAAAGCCTTGGGGCGAGGCTGCGGCCCAGCGACGTCGCGCCCACCAGCACCACGCTGGGTTTCAGCTTGCGAATCGCGTCCGCCACGCAGGCGGCATAGGCGTCCGCGCGGAAGTAGGCAAGCGTGGGATCGTCGTACACGAACACCTCGCTCACGCCGTAGTGCCGCAGTTCCTCGGCGTGCGTGGTCAGGCCGCTGCCCACCAGCACGGCCTTCACCTGAAAGCCCACGGGCTTTGCCAGCTTCAGCGCCTCGCCGATCAGCTCCAGCCCCACGGGGTGCAGTCGGCCGCAAACGACCTCCGCGAACACGAGGATATCGTTCCACTTACTCTTATCCACCGAGTCCACTTTGGTTTCCAGCCGGATAATCGCCTGCTTCGGGCAGGCTTTCACGCACACGCCGCACACCTTGCAGGCGGCGTTCAACTCCGGCTTGCCGTCTTTCATATCAATGGCGCCGAAAGGGCAGCTTTGCGCGCATTGCCCGCATCCGTCGCATTTACGTTCCAGAATCGCGATTTGTGCCATGGTGCTGCCGCCCCTTTCTAAATAAACTTCCAATGTTGTAAAGCGTCGCAAAGTTTTCCGTCGCAGCCGTCGCCCGACCACACTTCCTTCTCCGCGCCGCAGGGCGGCGGGAAGATACGCTCCACCTGCGTGGGGCTGCCGGAAAGCCCGTAGTGTTCGGCATTGGTATCCGGAAACGCGTCCAGCCCCACGATGTGTATGGGCCGGTCTTTCACCTGTTTCGCCGTCTTCAGCGAGGGCAGGCGCGGCATATAGATATCCTTCTCCACCGTCACCAGGCAGGGAAAGGGCATGTGAACGGTTTCCACCACATCCTGCAGCTGCTGCTCCACGTCCACGCCGTCACCCGCCGCCTCGATGCGGGATACCCACGCCGCGTGCGGGATGCCCATATGCTCGGCGATCGCGGGGCCGACCTGCGCGGTGTCCCCGTCGGTGGTCTGCCGCCCGCACAGAATGAGATCGAAATCCCCCGCGCTGCGGATGGCCTGCGAAAGCGTGTAACTGGTGGCCAGCACGTCCGCCCCGCCCAGCCGGCGATCGGAGAACACATAGCCGTCGTCCGCGCCCATGCGGTACGCCTCGGCGATGATCGCCTGCGCCTGCGGCGGGCCCATGGTGCCCACGGTCACCGTTCCGCCGTGCGCCTCCTTAAGCCGCAGCGCCGTCTCCAGCGCGTACAGGTCGTACGGGTTCATTTTGCTTTGCACCCCGGCACGCTGCAGCACCCCTGTCTTCTCGTCCACCTGCACCTTGTTGGTCGCAGGCACCTGTTTGATGCACACGAAGATGTTCATGGCTTCCCCCATGTTTCGGCCGCCGGTTACGTCCGCGGCCCCAAATTTGAAAAATCGGCGCGGAAGGCAGAATCGTCTCCCGCGCCGGTACGGTCACACGCGTTCGTTTAGCAGCACGAACAAATCCTTGTACTCATAGCCGTCCGGCACGGCGGAAAGCAGCGCTTCCCCGCTTTGCGGGCAGGCGGCGACCAGCGTTTTCGCGCCGGTTCGCTTTGCGTCCTCCCAGCGGCCCGCGGCAATCTGCTTCGCAAGTTCCGGCAGATAACGGCCCATGAGCGCGCTGCCGCAATCCCGCGAAAGGCGGCGGTTTTGGAACA
>JAQUXV010000214.1 GCA_028692205.1 Eubacteriales bacterium | reverse complement strand
AGGTCGCCGCAACGTTTCTGCCCGGCCTGCCGGAAGGAACCGTGGCCCTGACGGTACAGGGCCTGCGTGACAGCGTTCCCGGGAACGCGCTCTACACGCCTTATCTTCCGGACGAAATGGCAAAAACGCTGACCGCCGTTCCCTACGCCGCGTGGGGCAACCGCACACCGGGTGAAATGCGGGTGTGGATGCGGGTATAACCCGGCCGGATCGGCCCACGGTTTTCAGAAAAGCAGCGGGAACGGCCTTCATCGCAGCCGTTCCCGCTTTGTTATTTTCCAGTGTCAATGTTTTTTGCTTGACACATCTTACCCGGCGTGCTATACTCCCACCGTTGTCAAGCAGTATTCCCTGACAGCGAAACCGGAAAGGATGTGGCTCCGTGAGCGGCGGGCAGAACCCGGAACGGCGGCTGGAACACAGCATCGAACTCGGCACGCTGTGCGCCTGTTACGGCGGGCTGCTGACCGAGAAGCAGCGGGAGGCTCTTCGCCTGCACTGCGACGAGGATTTGTCGCTCAGCGAGATCGCCATAGAGATGAACGTTAGCCGTCAAAACGTACACGAGCTGATTCTCCGCTCGGAGCAGAAGCTGCGTCGTTACGAGGCAGCTCTCCGGCTGGCCGGGCAGGCTCAGGAAACGCGCCGCGCGCTTACCGACGCCATCGCCGCGCTGGACGCGGGACAGCTGCGGCAGAGCCGCGATATATTAGCCAAACTGGTACAACAACTGGACGAGGAGGAACCCGCCGATGGCGTTTGAGGGCTTAAGCCAAAAGCTTTCCGCTGCGCTGGGCAAGCTGAGCGGACGCGGCAAGCTGACCGAGCAGACCGTGAAGGAAGGCGTGCGCGAGGTGCGCGTTGCGCTGCTGGAAGCGGACGTAAACTACCTTGTCGTTAAGGATTTCTGCAAAAAGATCACCGAACGCTGCGTGGGCACGCAAGTGCTGGAAAGCCTGACCCCCGGGCAGCAGGTGGTAAAGATTGTCGCCGAAGAGATGACGGAGCTGATGGGCGCGCAAAACGCCCGCCTTACGTGGAGCTCCAGCGTACCGACCATCTACATGCTCTGCGGCCTGCAGGGCGCCGGTA
Organism: Eubacteriales bacterium; assembly: GCA_028692205.1. The sequence goes on along the minus strand of JAQUXV010000214.1, from coordinate 4,237 downwards.
AAACCACCATGGCTGCCAAGCTGGCGAACTACTTGCAAAAAACAGGTAAAAAGCCCTGTCTGGCCGCGTGCGATATTTACCGTCCCGCTGCCATCAAGCAGTTGCAGGTGGTGGGCGAGCAGGTGAAAGTGCCGGTATACGAACGCGGCACGCAGGACCCCGTAAAAACCGCGCTGGAAGCGGTGGACTACGCCCGCGACCACGGGCGGGACGTGCTGATTATTGATACGGCCGGCCGCCTGCACATCGACGAAGCGCTGATGGAAGAGCTGCAAAACCTGAAGGCGAAGGTGAAGCCGCAGGAAATCCTGTTCGTGGTGGACGCCATGACCGGTCAGGACGCGGTAACCGTCGCCAAGACCTTCGACGAAAAGCTCGGCATCGACGGCGTGATTCTTACCAAGCTGGACGGCGATACCCGCGGCGGCGCGGCGCTTTCCATTAAAGCGGTGGTGGGCAAGCCCATCAAGTTCAGCGGCACCGGCGAAAAGCTCAGCGATATCGAGCCTTTCCACCCAGACCGTATGGCGCGGCGCATCCTCGGCATGGGCGACGTGATGACCCTGATCGAGAAAGCGCAGGAGAACATTGATACCGAAGCCGTAGAAAAGCTTTCCCGCCGCGGCCCTTCCGAGCTGACGCTGGACGATTTTCTGGCCCAGATGCAGCAGATGAAGAAGATGGGCGGCCTGAAAAGTCTGGTAGGGATGCTGCCGGGGGCGAACAAGCTGGGCGATATGGAAATCGACGACGACGCCATGAAAAAGCCCGAGGCCATCATCCGCTCCATGACGCCCCGCGAGCGCCGTAACCCGAACGTGCTCAACGCCAGCCGCCGCAAGCGCATCGCCGCGGGCAGCGGTACCACCGTGCAGGATGTAAACAGCCTGATGCGCCAGTTTGAGCAGGCGCGCGACATGATGAAGCGCATGATGGGCAACAAGGGCATGGCGCGCCGCATGATGAAAAACTTCCGCTAACACAGCCGTCCGTCACAACCGTGATTGACATAGATACTTTGAATTCACAGGAGGAAACCACCATGGTCAAAATTCGTCTGAAAAGAATGGGCATGAAAAAGAAACCTTTCTACCGCGTCGTCGTTGCGGACATCAACAGCCCCCGCGACGGCCGCAACATCGAAGAGATCGGCTATTATGATCCCATGACCGAGCCCGCCACCATCAAAATCGACAGCGATGCCGCCAAGAAGTGGCTCGGCTGCGGCGCTCAGCCGACCGACACCGTTCGCACCCTGCTCAAGAAGAGCGGCATTCTGGAGGGCTGAGCTCATGAAAGAGCTTGTGCTGTACATTGCCAAATCATTGGTGGATAACAAGGACGCCGTGACCGTGGAGGAAACGGCGGGCCCCGAGGCCACCATTCTGGAACTGCACGTGGCTCCCGAAGACATGGGCAAAGTGATCGGCAAACAGGGCCGTATTGCCAAGGCCATCCGCGCGGTGGTGCGGGCGGCGACGGCGAAGAATGACAAGCCGGTTTTCGTGGAGATTCAGTAACCCCGCGCTGCGGTTCGGCAGGGCGCGCGTTCCGGCCTCACGGGCCGGGCGAGCTTTGCTGAACGCGCAGGGCGGTACCGGCGCGGCGCGAAGGGTGTAACAGCCCGCGCGCCGCGTTGTTTGCGTCGTATTACTTTCAACCCGAAAGGAGCCGGCCGTCATGTTAGCCCCTTATTTGTTGCTGGGCACCATTGTGAAACCGCAGGGCATTCGCGGCGAGGTGAAGCTTCGCCATGAAACCGGCGACCCGGAGCGGTTTCTGGACCTTGAAACGGTCTATTTCCATCGTGGCGGGCGCTACGAGCCGGTTTCGGTGCTTTCAGCGCGGGTTTCCGGTGCGGACGCGTTTTTGCTGCTGGAAGGCGTAGCCGACCGCGACGCGGCGGAGAAGCTTCGCGGCGAAGAAATCTACATTGATCGCGCGCACGCGCGTCCGCTGGCCGAAGGTGAAGTGTTCATCGCCGATATGATCGGCGTGAAGGCGACGGACGGCGAGGGCCGCGAAATCGGCACGCTGACGGATGTGCTGCAAAACGGCGGCACGGACGTGCTGGTGTTTTCAACCCCGCGCGGGACGATGATGGCTCCGTTTCTGAAGCGGTTGGTAACGTCGCTTGCGCCTGCCGAAGGCCGCATGACGCTGGACACGCAAACCCTGAGCGAGGTAGCCGTTTATGAAAATAGCGATTCTGACCATCTTTCCTGAAATGTTTGAAAGCTTCCTTTCCACAAGCATTCTCGGCCGCGCGCGCGAGGCGGGGCTTTTGGAAGCGGAGCCGGTGGACATTCGCCCTTTCAGCGAGCAAAAGCATAAAAACACAGACGATTATCCCTTCGGCGGCGGAGCGGGCATGGTGATGACCGCCCAGCCTATTGTGGATGCGGTGGAGGCGACCCGTGCGCGCGGTTTCGCAGGCCCCTGCCTGTACATGAGCCCGCGCGGCAAGCCGCTGACCCAGCAGAAGGTTCGCGAGCTGGCGGACAAGGATGGGCTGATTCTCCTGTGCGGGCATTACGAGGGTGTGGATCAGCGCGCGTTGGAGTTGGTGGTGGACGAGGAAATCTCGCTGGGCGATTTCGTGCTGACCGGTGGGGAGCTGGCCGCCATGGCCGTGGTGGATTCGGTGGCGCGGCTGGTGCCCGGGGTGCTGGGCAGCAGCGAGAGCGCCGAGGAAGAAAGCTTTTCGGCGGGGCTGCTGGAATATCCGCAGTATACGCGCCCGCGGGAGTATCGCGGGATGGCTGTGCCGGAGGTGCTGCTGAACGGCAATCACGCAGAAATTTCGGCATGGCGGCGCAAACAGGCGCTGCTGGAAACGTTGAAACGCCGCCCGGATTTGTTCGCCGACGCGCCCATGACGGCGCGGGAACGCGCGGAAACGATCGCCGCGCTCGGCGAAGAGCCGTAACGTAACTGTTTATAACAGACGGGTTTTCACCGTGCAGGCAGATCTCCCCACGCGTAAAAGTCGACGGAACTTCAAGCCTTCGGTTTGCAGGGGTATCACTACTGCGGTTTACCGACCCTTGTTCCCGTTGGAAACACGGTGGGTTGCACCTTGCGTGTATCGCTCTTCCCGCGTGTAAAAGCCGACGAGCATATGCGCCTTCGTTTTGCAGGTTCCTGCCGCTGTGGCATGCCGAACCTGTTCCCGCCGGGAACACGTTGAGTTGCTCTTTGCTGCGCAGGCCGCCTGCCGGGAGCATTGAGGCGTCAAGCATATCGCGGTCCAAAGTGGGGCCAGCCGCTGCGGAATGAAGATACCACCGTAGCCCACACGATGCCGCTGTATCCTTGCGGCGGTTACTTCGGCGAGCTTGTCCCCGGCAGGCTAATAAAGAGGAGGCTTTTCCCCATGCTGATGCGAAAGCTGTTTGTGGCGCTCGGCCCGTTGCTGCTGTGCCTGCTTCTATGCCTGTTGTTCCGGTGGATGGACGCGCTGCTCGTGCTGAGCGGATTCTGGCAGTATGCGCTGAAGGGTGCTGCGCTGGGCGCGGGGATCGCCCTGCTGTTGCCGGTTGCGGGCATCACGGTGAAAAACAACGGGCTTACGGTGTTTTTGTTTGTCGCGGCGGGGCTGCTTGTGCTTTTGCTTTTGTGGCAGGGGCTGGAGACGGCGGGAAAGCTCCACTGGCCCGCGTTGCTGGCCGTTATCGGCGTCAGCGGGCAAGCTGTGCTGCTGGAAAGCACGTTTGTCAGCTACCTAGCGCTTACGGCTGCGTTCCATTTACGCAAGCGCTGAATAGGGTACTTCGCGCCCGCCACGGCATTGCATGGCGTCTCAGGCTCGAGGGTTTGGAAACAGCACAGCCGTTTCCGCGCCTCCGTTTTCCCAAAACCGACTGCCCACGCTCTGCCGCAGCATCCGTAAAGCGCTTTCACGATCAGGGCCACCGCAGGCAGCGGTCTCCCGTGCTTCCACTTTTCCCAGGCAGACTACCCGCGCCCTGCCGCAGCATCCGTAAAGCGCTTATGGCAATCAGGAGTAACCGCAGGCAGCGTTCTCCCGTTCGGCCATATATCCACGGTTTCGACCCCGTGCGGGAACGGACCATTTGCAGCCTTCCGGCTCCCGCGGCAGGGCAGGCGGCCCGTTCATACGGGCGTTACATTTTCTACAGTCTGTGGTATACTTAAATTTGTACGAGTTCCGACCGCAAGGAGGGCGTAAGCGTGTTTCGTGCCGTACTCCGTTTCATCGTCACCGTGGCGGCCG
>JAQUXV010000213.1:1279-5335 GCA_028692205.1 Eubacteriales bacterium | reverse complement strand
CATTAAGGCGAGAATGGCGATAAGCTGCCTGCGAAAAGGCTGTGCCATTCGCATGATTTTTTTCCAGGTGCCTGTGTCCAGATGGTCGGAATAATCATGCTCCTCGTAAGACTGCATGGGCAACGCCTTCCTTTTCTGTTTGGCCGTCCTTCATTTCGGTTTCCAGAGCGGCTTGAATTTGGTAAATTCTCCGGTACAGCCCTTCCTGGGCGACCAATTGCTGGTGGGAGCCGAGCTGCACGATTTCGCCGTGCTGCATTACGGCAATCACATCCGCTTCCGCCAGCGTTGTTAAACGGTGGGAGATGATGAAAGTTGTGGCATGGCGCGTACCCTCGGCCCGTTCTTCCTGAAGGGCCTCGCGGATGGCGCGGTCGGTTTCTGTGTCCACGGCGGACAGGGAATCGTCAAAGATCAGAATATCGTTTTGTTTCAGCAGCGTGCGCGCAATGGCGATGCGCTGCTTCTGTCCGCCGGACAGCGTAACGCCGCGTTCACCCACCATGGTGTCGTACCCGTTTTCAAACCCCCGGATAAAGTCGTTCGCACAGGCTGTTCCCGCGGCGGAATAAACCATGTCGTCGGTAAAGCACCGGCGCGCGATGCCGATGTTGTTGCGAACGCTTCTGGAATACAGAAACGGCTCCTGCAGCACCAGCCCCACATGGGAACGGAGATGTTCCTTTCGGAACTGGTTGATGTTTACGCCACCGATCAGGATTTCACCGCGGGTTACATCGTACAGGTGCTGCAACAGATGCATCAGGGTGGATTTTCCGCTGCCCGTTGCGCCCAGCAGGGCCACGGTTTGCCCCTGCTTTACGCTGAGGTTGATGTTGCGCAGAATATCGTGGCCGTCGTCGTAAGCAAAGCCGACGTTTCGGAACTCGATATCCCGGTCGAGCGGATAATCGCCCGCGTCGGGGGCATCCTGTTCTGGTTCGGTTTCCAGAATTTCGCTTACACGGCCAAACGAGACAATTGCTTTGCCAAGGTCCGAAAGAATGCGGCCCAATTGCCGGATCGGCCAAAGCAGCATTGAGATGTAGCTGACGAACACAACCATCTGGCCAAGGGTCAGGGTTTCGGGCGCAGTGGCGACCAGCCAGATGCCGAATACGATCGCGATGCCGGTTTGCAGCATGGAAATGGCATCTGAGCCGCCCCAGTAGATCGACAGCAGCCTGACCAGCTTGATCGATTTGTTGTAATAATCGTCATTGGATGCGGCGAACTTTTCTTCCTCGAACCGCGCGCGTCCGAAGGCGCGTACGACGCGCACACCCGTCAGGTTTTCCTGCAGAACCGCGCCCAGTTTCCCCTCGGCTTCATCCGCAAGCTTGAAGTATTTCCGTACCAGGTTGAAAAACAGCAGGGCGAACAGGAACAGCGGAGGCACCAGAACCATGGTGTACAGCGTCATGCGTACGTTGATGTTCAGTAGAACGATCATCGCGATCACAACCATAGCCACCGCGTGGAATATCTCCACCAACTGGCCGGACAGGAACCCACGAACGGTATCCACGTCCGAGGTGCAGCGCTGGATCAGGTCGCCCGTCTGGGCCTTTACGTGATAACCATAGCTTAAGTGCTGCAGATGGTCGTACAGCCGGTCGCGAAGCGTTTTACAGAAGCGCTCGCTCGCCTGCGCCGTCCAACGGCCCCGCAGGTATTGGAACAGGCCTCCTACCACATACAGCGCAATCAGAATTGCGGCGATAATCCAAAGATGGCTCATCAGGTAGGGGATGCCCCCGTGCGCTGTAAACCATGTCCCGATGGGAGCGGGCAGATCGACTGCTGCGTCTATGCGGCCGTCTGAGGCACTCACCAGCGCGTCCACGGTGCCGGCGAACATCAGCGGCGTTACCAGACTCACGGCTACGCTCATGACCATTGCGCCGATGGCGCCCGCGTACTTTAGTTTGTTGCCTTTCATTAGGGATGCCAGGATCGCTTTTCTTTGCTTTGTCATATTATCCTCCCAAATGAGATGAAAAAAACAGGCTGTCCGGTCGGTGCCGAAAGCCTGTTACTTTATGCTGCTGTGCGGTTGGCGTTCTACACAGCGATACAGACAGGCGGGCACACTTTTCCATTGGCGACGGTCGCAAACAGACGGATAGAGACAGTCATCCCTGCGATTGCAGAATAAACTGCATTAAGGATACTGATATTCGTATGTTGACGCATCTCGTGTGCCCCCCCTTTCGCGATGTTTTCTAAAACCGTAAACAAATATAACGAATTGGCATACGCTTGTCAAGACCGGAAAGCAGTTTTTTTGAGGGGAATAGCCCGTTTATCGGAAATAACCGAAAAGCGACAACGGAAATTGCGGATCATCAGCCCATATTTTTGACGATTCTGCCAAATCGTATTCGGAGCGACCGCTTTACGGATCCATTCGGAGCACCATTGGGAGGCGAAACAAGACGGGATGCCATTGTCTGTGAAAATTAATCTGCATACCCGGCTCCAAAGCCATAAAAAACTCCCGTACGAATACGGGAGACGGCGTGCCTTTAAAAGCTCATCTGCATTATCGCCTGCGACACAACGGGCGGTTACGTACGTCCGCGTACGCGCCTACCTGTGCGTGGCTTGGCATTGCGCATCTGAACCTTTTAAGCAAGCCGAGCTTGCATGCTTCCATGAGGTTTGTCAATGGTCCGACACCTGCACGAATGCGGGAGAAGCGTTTAACCAAAGAAAGCTGAAACGGCGGTTGCCGATGGCCGCTCAAAAAGAGCGAGCTGCGCACCGTAGTGCGCAGCTCGCTCGAGAGGGTTACTTCTTCGCGCTCTTGTTGGTGTTGATACCGAAAAGCGCATACAGCGGGCAAAAGCCAATCAGTGCCGTTACCAGCGGGATCAGCCCGATCAGCCCAAACCACTTCGCTCCGCCGGGTACCCACAGGAACATGCTCAGCAGCGCCAGCCCAAGCACGAGGCGAATCCATTTATCGACCGTACCGATGTTTTTCTTCATTGTAATAACTCCTTTTCAAATGCCGGGAACCCTGTTGGGTTCTTCGGAAAACGTGTGGTTTATTCTTCATCCGTGCCAACCAGAATATTGCTGCCTTCAATCTTTACCGTATAGGCGCGGGTGTCTGCGACGTTCAGCCTGATGAATGCGATCGATCCGTTTTTCAGCACTTTGCCTGTTTTTACGCTGAATACGGTTTTATGCTTCGGGCAGATCACGGTATCGCCCTCCAACTTTCCTTCGTAGAGGGAGCCGCCCATATGCGGGCACCGATCGTCGATCGCAAAATATTCGCCGTCGATATTCGTAAGCAGCAGGGCCCGATCCTTCAGCATAACCTTCTTTCTGCCACCCGGCGGTATATCCGTGGTTACAGCGACTTTACTGTACTGCATCAATCGGAACCTCCTTCCTTACAACAACGGTATATCACGTTTTTTCTGTTTCTAAACCGGAAAAACAACAATGTTCAGGAATAATTTTCATGCCTTTTCAAACGATGCCGAACGGCGGCCGGGTGGAAACAACGGTTAAGGGAAAACGAGCCTGGCAGGGAAAGAAGGCGTATATGCGTGGAAGCGCTACCATTCGTGCGTGTTCACAGCTCCGCGGCATTTGCCTTTTTAACCGGTATGCGTATAATGATACTAAATGATTACAACATACCGGTTCAAACGGCGGAGGAGGCGGGCATATGGAAGCCTTGGACGCGATTTTCGAGCGCACAAGCTACAGGGGCCGGTATACGGCGGAGCCGGTACCGCGCGGAGACCTTGAAACGATTCTGGAAGCGGGGCTGGCGGCTCCGTCCGGTTGCAACAAGCAGACGACGAGCCTGATAGCGGTGGACGATCCCTTGCTGCTGAAAAAGCTCCGTTCCGCGATTGGCCGTACGGTGGGGGAAACCGCGCCCGCGATGATCTGCGTACTTACGCGGCGAATCAACGCCTACCGAAGCATGTGTTTCAGCACGCAGGATTATGCCGCCGCCATCCAGAACATGCTGCTGGCCGCGGTGGCGCTGGGCTACCAGAGCTGCTGGGTGGAAGGCTATATCACTTC
>JAQUXV010000213.1:0-1179 GCA_028692205.1 Eubacteriales bacterium | reverse complement strand
GGCGAATCAACGCCTACCGAAGCATGTGTTTCAGCACGCAGGATTATGCCGCCGCCATCCAGAACATGCTGCTGGCCGCGGTGGCGCTGGGCTACCAGAGCTGCTGGGTGGAAGGCTATATCACTTCGGAGGATCATCTGGGGCGAAAAATGGCCTCGCTTCTGGGCGTGCCGGAGGAATACGAGCTGGTTTGCTTCCTGCCCGTGGGGCGCGCGGAGGAGGCGGTGAAACGGGTGGCTAAAGAGCCGTTCGAGCGGCGCGCATGGTTTAACGGCTTTCCGAAAGCGTAGATAATACAAGGCTTTGCGGGATTGCGGCGTGGTGTGTTTTCAATGTTTGACAAAACAAACTGCGAGTGCTATGATTTAAGCTCGCCGGGGTTTCGTCCTGATGGACGATTCGGGTACCGGCTGCCTATGGTTTGACCAAGGAGGGTGTCCTCGTGACCACCGAACAACAGATTGATCGCGCTCTGGCTTATTTCACGGATGAAGAACACTTATGCAGCTATGAACTGTTGGACGGTACGGGCGGAATCCTGATCAGCGCGCCGCATGCGATGCTGCAGACGCGCAACGGTTCCGTAAAAAGCGCGGAGCGCTTTACGGGTATGCTTTGCAGGCTGATGCACGAGCGCATCGGCTGCCCTGTTATCTATAAAACCCGCCACCTGCGTGACGATGCGAACCACGACCCGGTCAGCGATTACCGCGATGCGCTTTGCCGGTATGTAAAGCAGCATGACATCCGTTTGGTGCTCGATCTGCACCAGATGAAACCGGAACGGAAAACCGACGTTTGCGTCGGAACCGGGCACGGGCGTAACCTGATGGGGCATTCGGAGATCGCAAACGCGGTGGTGGACGTATTCCACAATCGCGGCCTGAAAACCATCACCATCGACGATCCGTTCCCCGCGACCGGCCCCAACACCGTAAGCGCTACGGTTGCCGCGCGTTGCCGTGTTCCCGCGATTCAGCTGGAGCTGAACACGCGCCTCCTGATGAACGGGTACGACGATTATTGTTTCGTCGGCGTTCTGGATGCGCTTTGTTCGTTTACCCAGCACCTGAACCGGCAACCCGACGAGGTTGCGCTGTGACCGCTTAAACACGGCGCAGACGGAAGGGAGGCCGACGGTATGCCGCACGGCTTGATGGTCGTCAACGCTTTTCTGCA
>JAQUXV010000212.1 GCA_028692205.1 Eubacteriales bacterium | reverse complement strand
CGCAGCCATTCTTCATCCGGCAAACGGCGCGCGTTTACCAGCCCGCTGCGCTCCGCGGTGGCATCGGGGGCAAGAAAAGCGCATTCGGCAGTGGTGGGGCGACCCTCGTCGTTCACGCCGACAGCGCAAATGGCATCCAAACGGAGGGTGCGCAGAGCGCTTAAATCGACATCGCTCAGTTCGCCGCTGCTGCACGGATGCGTGTGTACACAGCGCACCATCGAAAGCCGCCGCTCACTGCGGCGAAGGCGAAGATCCGGCAAATCGATACGGTCGGCCCAGCCGATCAGAATATCCGCCACCTCGCCGTAACGCGTCAGATAGACGGCGATTTCCCGGTTCAAAGACGCAGAATAGCCGCAGAGCTGCGAAAGCAGCTCCTGCGGCATAAACTGATCGGCGGGAACGGTAAAGTCGTAAAGGGCTTTCAGTTCCGCCAGTGTACTATTGCGGATTCCATCGGTATTCCCGTGAATATCGGGCATACTTTTGTTCCTTTCACAATCCCGGGGGAGGTTAATCCTGCGGGTGTTTCTTATGATAATCTTCCAGCGCGGCATGAATGGCCTGCTCGGCCAGCATGGAGCAATGCATTTTTACGGGGGGCAGCCCGTCCAGCGCCTCGGCGACAGCCTTGTTGGTCAGTTGCAGGGCTTCCTCCACGGTTTTGCCCTTCACCATTTCAGTCGCCATGCTGCTGGTGGCTACGGCTGCGCAACAGCCGAAGGTTTTAAACTTCACATCGGTGATGATGCCGTTCTCAACCTTGATGTCCATCTTCATAATATCGCCGCACTTGGGATTGCCCACAGTGCCGGTGCCGGACGCGTCGGGGATTTCGCCGACGTTGCGCGGATGTTCAAAGTGATCCATTACCTTTTCGGAATACATAAGTTTGGCCTCCCTATTCTAATCGGTCAAAATATCGTTGGCTGCAAATGCAGCAGGGGCGGTGTATAAAGTTGTGTTGTCAGGCGGTGCAAACGGGCTGGCCGGTAAGCGGGCTCATGGCGCGGAGGTTCTCCACAATGGGGGGGAGCGTCTTCAGCACGTAGTCGACATCCTCCTCGGTGTTGCCGATGCCGAGGGAAAGCCTCAGGCTGCCGTGGGCAATTTCATGCGGCAGGCCGATAGCCAGCAGCACGTGGGAAGGATCGAGGCTGCCGCTGGTGCAGGCCGAGCCGCTGGAACCTTCCACGCCCGCCAAATCCAGCCGCATCAGCAGCGACTCGCCTTCAATGTAGCGTACGCTTACGTTTACATTGCCGGGAAGGCGCTCGGTGCGGTGGCCGTTCAGGCGCACATCCGGGATTTCCGCAAGGATACCGTCAATCAGCCGATCCCGCAGTTTCAGCATATGCTTCGTATAATCCGGCAGTTCGGCGACGGCGATTTCAATGGCTTTGCCAAGGCCCACAATGGAAGCGAGGTTCTCGGTTCCCGCGCGGAGGTTACGCTCCTGCGCGCCGCCGAAAATGAGATTGTTCATTCGCACACCCTTGCGAATATACAGCGCGCCTACGCCCTTGGGGCCGTGGAATTTGTGCGCTGAGAGGGAAAGCATGTCCACGTTCAGCGCGTTTACGTCTACGGGAATCGCGCCCACGGCCTGTACGGCGTCGGTGTGGAACAGCACGCCCGCTTCTTTGGCGATTTTGCCAATCTCGGCAATCGGCTGAATGGTGCCGATTTCGTTGTTGGCCATCATAATGCTGATGAGCACCGTATCGTCCGCGATGGCGGCTTTCACATCGTCGGGATTCACAAGACCGTATTCATCCACCGGGAGATACGTGATGCGGTAGCCGCGCTGCTTTTCCAGATATTCGCAGGTGTGGAGTACCGCGTGATGCTCGATGGCGCTGGTAATGATGTGCTTGCCCTTTTTCGAAAGCATCTCGGTCGCGGACCGAAGCGCCCAGTTATCGCTTTCGCTGCCGCCCGCGGTGAAATAGATTTCCTGCGGCTGCGCGCCGAGCGCGGCGGCAACCTGCCTGCGGGCAGCCTCCACGGCACGCTTGGCATCCCGGCCCACGCTATGGATAGAGCTTGGGTTGCCGTAATGCTCGGTAAAATAGGGAAGCATCGCATCGAGAACTTCTTTGCGCACGGCGGTGGTCGCCGCGTTATCCATATAAATGATTCGTTGATTCGACATGATTACTGCCTCGCATTCGTATGTATTGGATCGGTTGCCAGCATATCGCCCAGCGTTATACCGGCCAGTTCACGGTTAATGGAGTCGGTGAGCGTTCGCCACACGCGGCGTACAGGGCATTGGCAGGAACGATCGCAGGTGCTTTCATTCGACATGCACTCGCTTAATTCCAAAGGCCCTTCCATAGCGTCGATCACATCCAGTATCGTGATCTTTTCCGGCGCTTTGGCGATTTTGTAACCGCCCTGAGCGCCGCGAACGCTGCCTACAAGCCCCGCCCTGCGCAGATTACCCAAAAGCTGTTCCAGGTACTGCTTGGGGATGCCTACGGAGGCGATGTTTTGCAGGCTTTGGGGGCCTTCGCCCTGATGTTCGGCCAGGTAATACATGGCGTATAAGCCGTATTTACCGCGAGTTGAGAGCTTCATCCGGTCTCCTTTCCGAAACCCGACTAAAATGATCGGAATTCAAGGGTATAGTATCATGCCCAAAGCCGGTTGTCAACAGTCTTCAGAAAAAATATTGAGAAAAATTGTATAGGTAAAAACCGTCCGCAGACACTTCACGGACGGTTGAAAAACAAATGGATATACGTGTGAGTATAAAGCGTACGGACTTGCAAGCAGGCGGTGCAGATGCTCATTCTATGTGATCCGCACAGGGGATAACCCTTCCATGACGGGCAGGTCCGTAAGGGAAGGACGGGGAAAACGTACTACGACCGCCAGGGGATCAAATCGGCACGGAGCTTGCCGGAAGCGTCTACCAACACCTGCGCGTAAGCGGAATTGCCGGAAAGCCGGCTGCACACGGCTCCGGGGTTGATAAGGTAAACGCCATGTTTTGGCTCCAACAGCGAACGGTGCGTATGGCCGAAAAACGCGACCTTGGCTCCGCGGTCGGCGGCGGCGTTAAGCAGGCTCCCGTACTCGGATTTCACGTTATAGGCGTGTCCGTGCGTTGCCAGCATCCGAACGCCGTTCACGTCGAAAAGCTCCAATGCAGGGAAGCGGAATGCGCCGAAATCACAGTTTCCGCGAACGGTATAGATGCGTACGTTGGGGTTTGCATCCCGCAGTAACGGTTCCACAGCATCCATATCCCGAGCGCCGTCCCCGCAATGGACGCATACGTCGATCGGCGCGCCTTCCAGCGCCTGCATAACAGCGTCCCGAAGGAGGCAGACACTGCCGTGGCTATCGCTGAAAGCGACAATTTTCATAATACCTCCGCCAGTACGGCGCGCATTTTTTCGGCCGCGCGTGCGCGATGGCTTACTTCATTCTTGGCGGCTTCGCCCATTTCAGCGAAGGTCTGATGGTTCTGGTAAAGGAAAAGCGGATCGTACCCGAAGCCGCTTTTACCGCGATAGGCGGTTAACAGCGTACCTTCGCATTCGCCTGTCACAACGCGCGTTTCTTCGCCGGGCAACGCCAGCGCCATGGAGCAGACAAACTTGCAGTCGCGATCCGCAATGCCCTCCATATTTTTAAGCAGCAGTTGGTTGTTGGCTTCGGTATCCCCGTGTCCGCCAGCATAACGGGCGCTGTGTATGCCGGGTTCGCCGCCAAGCGCGGCTACCGAGAGGCCGCTGTCATCCGCAAGGGCGGGCAGCCCGGTCGCCTTCATCACCGCTTCAGCCTTGATGGCGGCGTTTTGCTCAAAGGTATCGCCGTTTTCCTCGATCTCTTCCTCAAAACCGGCTTCCCGCATGGAAATCAGCTCGCAAACACCGCCGAAGATATCGCGAAGCTCCGCAAGCTTGTGCGCGTTTCCGGTCGCGATAACCAGCCGCGGAAGGGGCACCAGGAATTCTCCGCGGCCCTTCAGCGCCTGGCGCTGCGTGCGCATCAGCCCGCGCACACCCGCACGCCCGTAATCAAGCAGCGTTTGCAGCTCACGGTTGGTAAAGGCCCGGCCCTCGCCCGTGCCCTGAAGCTCGATAAATTCGCCTTTGTGGTTGAGCACGAAGTTCATATCGGTTTGCGCGGCGCTGTCCTCCACGTAGCAGAGATCCAACATCGGTGTATCCCCTACGATGCCTGCGCTGACGGCGGCTACCTGACCGATGATGGGGTTCTCCGTCAGCAGTCCGCTTTGCATCAGCTTTTGCACCGCCAGCACAAGCGCTACATACGCGCCCGTGATGGATGCGGTGCGCGTGCCGCCGTCGGCCTGCAGCACGTCGCAATCCAGCGTTATGGTGCGCTCACCGAGCTTTTCCATGTCCACGGACTGGCGCAGGGAGCGGCCGATCAACCGCTGAATTTCCACGCTTCGACCGTCTTTTTTAATGCCGTCGCGGGGCTTGCGCCGCCCAGTGGAAGCCGGAAGCATTGCGTATTCCGCCGTAACCCAGCCCCTGCCCTGCCCGCGCAGAAAAGGGGGTACGCTCTCCTCCACGCTCGCGGTACAGATTACTTTAGTGTCTCCTGTGGAGATAAGGCAGCTGCCGTCGGCAGTTTTCATATAATCCGGCTCAATGGAGCAGGGACGCGTCTGCATGGGCGCGCGCCCGTCGGTACGTTTCATCGGGTGGTCATCCTCTCTGCGTTGATTATCGTAACGTAGTTATTATAGGGAGTTCCGCCTGTGTTGTCCAGCGTTGCGCAATTGCGCTTCCGCGGCCTTTGTGCTATCATCAGTTGACTTTCCTCTTAAGGAGGATACACATGGACGGATTTACCCTTTCCTTTCTGGCGCGGGAACTGCACGACGCACTTGCAGGCGGCCGCGTGGAGCGTGTGAACCAGCCGGAGCGCGACGCGCTGCTGCTGTTGGTGCGCAGTAACGGCCGGAACCATAAGCTGGTGTTGAGCGCAAACGCCGATCAGGCGCGCGCGCAGTTGACGGTGCAAACCTATGAGAACCCCGCGGAACCCCCGATGTTTTGCATGCTGATGCGCAAACACCTGCAGGGCGCGCGGATCAGCAAAATTACACAGGTAAACGGCGACCGCGTGCTGAAACTGGTATTCGACTGTATCGGAGAGCTAGGCGACCCGGTGCAGAAAACAATGATTCTGGAAATCATGGGCCGATACAGCAACCTGACGCTGGTGGACGAAAAGGGCATGATTCTGGACTGTATTCGCCATGTAAACGGCGAAATGAGCCGTGTGCGCGTACTGTTGCCGGGGCAGACGTTCGAGATGCCGCCGGAGCAGCACAAGCTGGACCCGGCAACCTTTACCGCCGAAGA